>JBKDRQ010000118.1:0-9926 GCA_046341135.1 Bacteroidota bacterium | reverse complement strand
CATAGTCCGGTTGACGACAAAGCAACAGTAATTGCCGGAAAAGAATTCACCGGAGGCAGAGCATTTAAAATGCCCTGGGGTGTAATGAGAACACCCAATCTAACTCCTGATAAAGAAACCGGGCTTGGTAATTGGGATGCTGATTTTTTTGTACAACGTTTTAAAATGTATGCCGACAGCAGCCACAAACCCAAACCCCTTCAACAGGGAGAATTTAATTCTCTGATGCCCTGGATGATGTATGCGCAAATGACAGAAAAGGATCTGCGAGCTATGTATGCATATTTGCGTACGTTGAAACCGGTAAAAAATCAAATTGAAAAATATACGCCCAACAATGCTGTTTCCAAGAATTAATGTATCAATATAATTTCAACTAAAAACCCGCCGATGGCGGGTTTTTAATATACTGAATAACTTATTTAAATCAGCGATCCCACAAGCTAGCCGGATATTCTCCATTTGCTATCAGCTCATTAATTTTTGTCTGCACTCCCGGTGCATCTTCTTTGTAGGTGACACCAAACCATTCTGAGCTGGTTGGGATTACTTTAATGGATCCTAATTCATCCTTAATAAAGGTATCTGCTACTATGGGAATGAAAAACTCCGATTTTAATTCATTACCTTGATTAGCAAGAAATGATTTAAAGAGCTTGCCTGTTAGATAAAATATAGAGTCATCAAAGCACCAGAAGTTCATGCTGACACTGGAGTGATAAGGCACTTCGTGTTTACCTGCTTCATCTTCATAAACTATCTTATCTCCTTCCCCATAGATTTTAGTTCTTTCTGTAATACTGATCAGATTATTTTGCGCATCTACCTCACACACCCCGCGACTGACTGTACCATTCGGGCTTAATGTCTTGGATAAATCATAACCAACAATCGCATGTTGCTCCGGATTACAATCAGCAGAAAGGAATTGATATGCTTTTTCAAAAGCATCTGCTCCATAAAAATCATCGGCATTAATTACCGCAAATGGTTCTTTGATTACATCCTTGGCACATAAAATCGCATGTGCCGTCCCCCAGGGCTTTTGTCGATCTTGCGGAATGACAAAATCACCTGTAAAAGAATCCAGACTCTGATATACATATTCTGTCTGTACTTTACCATTAAGCTTAGGCTCAAATACATTTTTGAAGGCTTCAGCAAAATCTTTACGTATTACAAATACTATTTTTCCAAAACCTGCACGTATGGCATCATAAATGGAGTAGTCCATAATCGTTTCTCCATTCGGACCAAACCCCTCTGTTTGCTTCATACTTCCATAACGGCTTGCCATACCTGCCGCTAATATTAATAAAGATGTTTTCATTTCTGAAAGTAAAGTTTTTTAATTTCGGCACTCATCTGAAATATTCATCAGATAACAATCAACTTAAAAAGCGTAGCGAAGATAAGGAAGTCCATGTTTAATCACTTATTTGACATAAAGAAAAAAATACGAATTCAAACTATCCTAGACAAATGTTTAAACAGTCAGCCTTACGCTTTCGACATTGCAAGATTCGATGAAATACACCCTATTGTTTCCGGAAATAAATTATTCAAACTTAAATACAATATTGAAGAAGCCATTAAACTTCAAAAAAAGGGAATCCTCACTATGGGAGGCCCCTTCTCCAATCATCTGGTTGCTACAGCCTACCTGTGCCATACATTTAATATGCCATCAATCGGCATGGTAAGAGGTGAAATTCCGAAAGAATTAAGTCATACATTGTCCTCTTGTATTAATCAGAATATGCAGCTGATACCTGTAGAAAGAGCAGTATTTAATGAAAAAAGCCAGGTCATGCAGCGCTTAATAAACGAGTATAGTGACTTTCACTTCATACCAATGGGCGGCTCAAACGATGCCGGAATAAGAGGTGCGGCAGAAATGACCGATATGGTTCCGAATTTTGAATCATATGATCTGATATTTTGTGCTATTGGCAGCGGCACAATGACAAAAGGTATTCAGAAGAAAATACTTCCCCATCAGCAGTTGATAGGAATTCCCGTAATGAAAATTAAGCCGGAAGAACGTGAAGACTTTATGTTATGCTACGGATCAGACAAACGATTAAAGATATATTTTGATTTTGCAGGGAAAGGCTACGGAAAAACCGAACCCCGAATAATTGAATTTATCAGCCAAATGCTCGACCAACATCAACTGCCGCTTGACTTTGTATACACAGGAAAATTAGTTTACGCAATAAGATTACTTATAGAAAAAGGAGCAATCGACAGAACAAAAAAAATATTAGCTATTCACTCAGGGGGGCTCCAGGGGAACTTATCTTTGTGATTCTTTATGCCATTCATGAATTTCTCAAAAAAAATATTCATAGTATTCAGTGTTTGTATTGCTATTACAGCAAAAAACTATGCTCAGAATGATACACTCCCTGATTTTATTGCCATAAGATCTAACGAAGCCACAATGATCAGCTGGTATAACAATTACAAAGACGCTTTAGTAATAAATATTCAGCGCTCGATCTATAGCAATAAAAATTTCATTACCATCAACTCCATATCATCCCCATCCAGAAAGCGATATTTATTCTTAGATAAATCTGCGCCAGCAGACAGTTGCTTTTACAGGATTTTTATTTTGCACAAAGACAATAACTATATTTTCAGCCAGGCAAAAAAATCAGACATTAAAGATCAGACTTCTACAAACACTTTGAAATCAGAAAAAAAAGAGCAAACTGCAATATCTGTAAAAGCACCAACAAATCCCCCCATAAAAAACATTAGTACCGAACATAATACAAAGCCTGATGAATTAAAGGAAGAAGTGAAAATTATTGAAATTAAAAAAAATACTGTTTCTAATAAAGACAGCGCCTCCTTGAACTCTATAAAAAATAATAAACCTGCCTCAGAAAATGAGATCATCCTTACACCCATAAAAGAAATATTTACAGATTTTAAGAGTACAAAAAATAAAAATAGTTTTTTGCCACGTCTGTTCTACAAAATCAATCCAAAGCTAAACTCCTCCATTAAAGTTGAAAAAACATGGCAACCTTCTCCATTTGTATCTGCCCGGGCTGACGGAAATATTACAATAACACTTCCAGACATAAAAAATAAAAAATATTCAATAACCTTCTTAAAAGAGGAAGGGAGGCCTTTATTTATAATTCCTGACATCAAGCAATCTCCCCTGATTATTGACAAAACATCTTTCCTGAAATCAGGCTGGTATTACTTTGAACTAAGGGAATCTGATAAAGTTATTGAAAGGAATAAATTCATGATAACGATAACTAATTAATACGATTCCACAATCCTACTTTATAAATTTTGAAACTACAAGTCAAAACAGCTATCTTTCCAAATCAAAGACACCCCATTCGCAAACGAATTAAATGCTATATATGTCACAAGTATATTATGTTGAAAATGAACTTGGCACACTAAAAAAAATCCTCATACACAGTCCCGATGGCGGGATCGGCAAAATCATTCCCGGCTCATTTGCCGACAATCTATATGACGATATTGTTCATCTGCAAAGCATGCAGAAGGAATACAACCATTACGTTAAACTATTACTCTATTTCCTGGATAAAGAAAAAATAGCCTACATCAAATCCTATCAGGAACAGGCTGAACCCGATAAAAAAGGCTGGTGTTTCATTCCCGGCAAAAAAGAATATTTCAATAGTGATAAAGTATTAGATACGCAGCAACTCTTAGCTGAAATAATAAAGGACGAGCGTATCAAACTACGACTTATTTCTGCTATTTGTTCCTATGAAGAATCCAGCTATGCCACGCAACAACTCCTGGAGCAAATACAGGACACTGCCTTGTTGGCTAAAATATTCATCACCGGTGTATTACCTGCGGCAGCCAATAACTCAGGAGAAGACCAATACATTTTTCCGCCTATTCCGAATTTTATATTTACTCGTGATATCGGCGTAATGGTGAAGGATCATTTATTACTCAGCCGAATGGCAACGGGCGCCAGAAGAAGGGAATCTCTTTTGACCAAATTCCTAGCACTTTATTATTTCTTCAAAGAAACGCCTCAAAAGATGATTGAAATTATTGAAGAGAGCGACTTCTTTTTATATGAAGAGGAAGAGCGCAAGCATCGCATCATTACCATTGAGGGTGGTGATGTGATGATGATTCACCCCAAACATTTTGTCATCGGATGCAGTATCCGCACTTCTTCCAGTGCCATTAATGAAATCATCCATACCTTTTTCAGCAAACCTGAATTGGGAATCGAAAAAATCTCCGTTGTAAAGATCCCCAGGAACAGAGCGCAGATGCATATTGATACGATATTTACTCAGGTCAAGAAAAATGTATGGGTGCTCTATGGCAGATTTTCCGAAAAAATTCTCACAGCCGAATATATCAGTCGTCATTCCTACAATAACAAACTGGCACATACGGCCAGACCGCTGGAAATGGAACAGGTAGAAATCTTACAATTCTTTAAGCCCACTAGTGAGCCCTACGTCAAAACAAAAGACTATAGCACTCAAAATCAGATTGCAGGGATTGAATCGCTGTTAAGACAAATCAGCGTTGAAGACTTCGGGGCAAAACCTGAAGATGTAAAAATTATATATAGTGGTGGAAACGTATTTCCGCATGATGAAAGGGAACAGTGGACAGATAGTTGTAATGTAGTGGCTTTAAAAGAAGGTGTGTTCATCGGCTACGACCGGAATGATAAAACCGCAGCGGCCTTTAAAGATGCCGGCTTCAATGTACTCACCACACGGGAAGCTTTTGAACTTTTTGAAAAGGGCTTAGCCCCTGCTGATATGCGCGACACCCTGATTCTGCTACCATCAGCGGAATTATCCAGAGCCAGAGGCGGGAGTCATTGCATGAGTATGCCACTCCTTAGGGATAAGATATAATTCATTGATGTCAGGTAATTTTTTTTTAAAATCTTTACTGGCGCAGGGTCTCCAGACCTGTGCCTACGTGTTACTCACCCGTAAAATTTTATTGTTACTTTCAAAAAAGGTTGTCATGTTATCAGTCTAGCCCCGAATGCTTTCGGGGCTAGACGTTATCATAGTGTCGTGATTTCAGACAACCTGATAACCAAGATAACTTGACAACTTTCTTCCTCCCGCGCGTTTTGTCTTGCCAGCGCCACACATTTCGTTCTTAGATTGAATCCTTTGCGCTCTTTGCCTCTTTGCGGTCTTTGCGTGAAATTTTAGTTATCAATAAATGCTGGTTTTTCATTTTATAGCCATCATATTTCGATTTTTAACCAGACATCAAAACCTCAAAACACTAAACCCTAAACGAATCAACGATTAGACGAATCAACATTTTTCCTACATTTGCGGCGCAGATGCGTCATCAATGCAAATATAAATTTATCTGGGTCCTTCTCATACTGATGGCATTGATGGTGCAGACTTTCAAATTTCAAATCTTCATTGCCGACTATTATGTAAATACAGCGAACTATATCAAAAGCTGTATCAACAAATCCAAACCTCAGTCTACCTGTCAGGGTAAATGTCAGATGATGAAAAAAATGCGGGAAGAGCAGCAGAAAGAAGAGCAATCTTCCGGCAACAGCAATCAGAAGAAATGCGAACAGGTAATCTATTTAAATGATGTGCTGCCATCTTATGATTTTGATTTTACTAATGAAAAGATCTCATATTTAACGTTTAAAAAAGGCAAACTACTTTTCTATTACTCCCAACCGTTTCGCCCCCCTATTACCGCATAAGTTTCTGTACTTTTTGATCGGGCAATTCATTTATGGAATAGTTATAAAATGATTACAAGCCTGAAAACTTGATTTGCTATCCTTTTTATTAATCAATCACTAATATAATTACTTATGTATTATTATAAACTCATTTTTTCATTCATATTAAGCATCTGCATAACCCACGTTTCAGCACAGCATATCTTTAAAGGAAGAATAGTCGATCTGACAACACAAGAACCTTTAAGCGGTGTCAGTGTTAAAACAGAAAAGAACCTCATCAATATCACGACTGACCAATCGGGCAATTTTAATTTTGAAATCAATTCCAAAGATGAAAAATTAATCATTAGTCATATTGGATATACGACGATTATCCTTGATCTTTCCAAATCTGCTTCAACAATGAATATAAACATGGAGCACAGCGGCGTAAATTTAAATGAGGTAGTCGTAACAGGATATGCGAATGAAAAACGATTACAGGATGTAGCGGGTTCTATAGGCATCATTACATCTAAAGACTTGCAGAGAGCCAATACCTTTTCAATCAAGCCTGTGCTCGATTTTATACCGGGCGTACGGGTAGATCAAAGCAATCTCTCTGAAACACGTATTTCTATTAGAGGTGTGGGCGTTCGCTCTTCATTCGGAAACAGAAATCTGAAATTTTACATCAACGATATCCCTATTACAGAAGCAGATGGCTTCACAAGAATAGAAGGAATAGATATTGCCACATTAGGAAAAGCAGAAGTTATTAAAGGACCTGCATCCAGTATTTATGGATTTGGTACCGGAGGTGTGATCAATTTTCAAACGCAAAAAGCAGCTTATAATGAAAATAGTCTTGAAGGAGAAACAATGGCCGGCACCTATGGATTCCAGCGGGTCTCTTCTACCTATCGCTATGGAAATGACAAATTAAATGTAGCTGCCGCCTACGGCTGGCAGGAATACGATGGATACAGAAAGCACAATAAAGATGTCCGAAGATTTTTAACGGCTAACATACAGCTAATCCCTTCCGAAAGACAAACCGTTAATGTATTCATTAACCGAACAGAGCAGGAATCACAAATACCCGGAACGATTAACAAATTGCAAGTAGCACAAGACCGGGCACAAGCCAATGCAAGCAATGTAACCAGTAATGCCGGCCGTAATCAAATATGGACAAGAATAGGCATTTCTCATCAATATACTTTTTCAAAAGCACTGGCAAACAGCACCTCATTATTCACTTCCTTTTTCGACCTGGATCATCCTTTAACTTTTGCTTATATAAGAAGCGGCTATCAGAGCTATGGAGGAAGAACCCGTTTTACCTGGCAACCTAAAATGAACAGTTTGAAAACTAAATTTATATGGGGTGGGGAATATCTAAACGGCGTATCCCGTCAAACGAGATATGTCAATAATAAAGGAAAAGAAGGAGCCATTATATTTAATGCAGATAACAACAATAGCCAATATAGTCTGTTTGCGCAAACCGAGACAAAGCTGACAGAAAAGCTAATGTTTACTTTTGGCGCGAGCTATAACCGTGTAGCCTATATCGCCAAAGACTATCTCAATAATCAACGAAGTGGCAATCTCACCTTTGATCCGCAAATCACACCCAGAGTGGCGCTATCTTATTTCGTGCATCCACAGCACAGCTTACACTTTACAGTCAGCAAAGGATTTGCCCCCCCAACCGGCAGCGAAGTAAATAATGCAGACGGAACGATTAATCAGCAGATTCGTCCGGAAACAGGCATTAACTATGAATTAAACGCAAAGGCTTCATGGCTAAACAAAAGACTTACCTATGATGTTTCTGTATACCTATTCAATTTATCAGACGAACTGATCCCACAATCCGTTGCACAGCAGATAACTATCTTCAATAATGCAGGTAAAACTTTTCGTAATGGAATGGAACTAGGATTGTTTTGGGATGTATTAAAAAATAATAATCAATTTTTATCCTTGGTGCGTCCGTTTACTACCCTTACTTACAGCGATTTCCGATTTGAAGATTACAAAATATTGAACCAACAAAATACCATAGTATCAGACTTCTCCGGAAATGCCCTCACAGGAATTATGCCCTGGGTCATCAATGCAGGAATTGACATTGAAACAAAACACGGGGTATATCTTTACAGCACTTTTTTTTATAATGATCGAATGCCTATGAACGACGCCAACACAGACTTTAATGAATCATACAAAGTCATAAATGTAAAAATGGGATACAGGAAAAATATAGGCAGATTAGGTCTTCATGCTTATGCAGGAGCGGACAATCTGTTGAATGAAAAATACAGTTCTCAAATTGCGTTGAATGCCCGATCATTCGTTCCCGGTCAACCCGCTCCCTATTTCAATCCATCACCGGAAACAATGTGGTATGGAGGCATAAGCATTAAGTATTCTTTAAAATAAGCATGAAGCGAATACAGAAGATCATAGAATATTATAAAATGATGCGGATAGGTTTGAGTCGCTTCTTGCGGAAACATGTCTATCTGTGGCATCGCAGATTAAGTCTGGTTATTGCCATTCCTGTTTTCTTATGGGCCATCAGCGGATTCATGCATCCACTGATGACGAACATAAAACCTAAGATCGGGATGCCGGTAGTACACCCCAAGCCCGTTGAGCAAGACAAAATACAAATCGGGTTAAGTCAGCTATTACAACAATATGATATTAAGTATTATCATCGGTTCAGATTAATCAGTATTGACACCAACTGGTTTTACCAAATACAGACAACACCCGAATCAAAACCCTTATACTACAGTACGACTACAGGCAAAGGATTGGTGAATGGTGATGAATTGTATGCGCACTATCTCGCCGGCTTATTTCTAGGTGGCAAATCCAGTTCTGCATCCAAAGAAGAAACAAAGAATAAGCTGCAGACAGAGACAACCGACTGCTGTGAAGCTGCTGCCGTTTGCATTAAAAGCCAGCAAAAAAACAATCCTGTTCTTGGGATTCAATATATACAGACTTACAATGATGAATACAAGGAAATCAATCGTTTAATCCCTGTATATCGCGTGGCATTTCAGCGGAAAGATGGCATACGTATTTATGTGGAAACCACCTCCGACCGGATGGCTTATGCTACTGATGATATGCGGGCCGGATTTGATCAATTATTCAGCATACTGCACAACTGGGCCTGGATGGATGCATTAGGCGATATCAAATACATCCTGATGGCATTGATCCTGGGTTGCGCCATCCTTTCCACACTGATGGGATTATACATCATGTATATCACTAAGAAGGCGGTTAAAAATAATGAAAACCCACTCTTGCAATCTAGATACAGACATAGAAAAGTGTCATTGCTTGGTTTTACTTTCACTTTGTTTTTTACATTCAGCGGCACCTTTCATGCACTGGAAAAAGTAAATGCCGAAAAGAAGAGCGGCTTCATTACGCCGCAACATATTGTTTCTGATAACAGAACTCCGGATTTGAAAATCATTCAAAAGCTGATCGATTCGCCGCTTACGAATATATCAGCTGTCTTAATAAATGATTCTTTATTCTGGCAAGTGTATACTCCCCAATCAATTGAGTATATCAATGCATCAAATTACGCAGTCATTAAAAACGGAGATGAACAATTCGCAGCTTATCTGGCTAAACAATTCAGTCTGAACAACGACAAATCAATCAACAAGAGAGAGAAGATTATAAAATTTGGGGGCGAGTATGGTTTTATCAACAAACGCTTGCCTGTATGGAAAATCAGTTATACTATTAATGATAACGAAAGATATTATATTGAAACGTCGAGCGGATATATGGCTGCCTATGTTCAGGATAAAGATTTGTGGGAAGGGTTGAGTTTTGCATATTTACACAAACATCATTTTATGGATTGGGGCGGCAAGATACTCAGAGATATCAGCACGATGTTCTGGGCCTTTGTACAAATTGCATTGATTGCGACAGGTATTATTTTGTATATAAGAAGATGGAGAAGGGTGAAGGATATGAAGCCTAATGTGTAATTTATAATTGATTTTTTCCTCTTTTGGGTAAAGTTAAAAGTGAAAAGTTAAAACTTAAAAGTTGTGTATTTGTATTCCAGTTTTAAGTTTTGAGTTTTAAGTTAAACTTCTTTTATAAATCTGAATCGCATTTTCAAAACCCAGATACAGCGCATCGCAGATTAATGCATGAC
>JBKDRQ010000117.1:0-7752 GCA_046341135.1 Bacteroidota bacterium | reverse complement strand
CACATAAACAGTGTAATCAATAAACATGCGGCGGCTATCTGGTGTTTTAAATTTTTAATGCTCATAGTGTTTATACTTAATGTGATGATTATTAAAATTACTTCTTCCGTTGAAAATATTCGTACTTTCCAACCACAATTTTTTCAATGCCAACAGTACTGATCGCACCACTGGACTGGGGATTGGGGCATACTACCCGCTGTATCCCTTTGATAGAAAGCTTTCGCAAAGAAGGCTGGAGCATTACTTTGGCTGCCGAAGGCACTTCTTCAGCAATTTTACAAGCCGCATTCCCCGATATCCCGCTGTTGACACTAAAGGGATACCGAATTCGTTATGCAAAAAAGAGGTTAGGGTGGAAAATCATTCAACAAATTCCTTCCTTGCTCGTAGCCCTTCGATATGAAAAGCAATGGCTGCAGGAAAAATATGCAAATTACCAATGGGATGTCATCGTCAGTGATAACCGACCCGGATTTCACCATCCCCGTGCGCACAATATCTATATCACACATCAGCTGCATCTTCAAACAGGATTGGGGAAGTTATTGAATCGGCTCGCATCATTTTTCCATCAATCCTATATCAAAAAATTTAATGAATTGTGGATCCCCGATCTGGAAGGAAGTCAAAATCTTGCCGGCAAACTTGCGCATCCCAAAATCTCTTTTTTACCAACAAAGTACCTTGGACTCATTAGCAGGCTGCATCCTGCCGAAGCTACTCCTTATAAATATGATCTGTTGTTTTTACTCTCCGGCCCGGAACCGCAGCGAACAATCTTTGAAAATATTATTCTCCAACAAATTCAACCCAAACACGGACGAATACTGCTGATCAGAGGAACGCATGACTCCAATATCATGTCTGATATTAAGTCCACCGTCACGATCGTTCATCTTGCCAACACCCAGGAACTGAATCAATATATGCTTCAGTCAAAATATGTCATCTGTAGAAGCGGCTATACTTCATTAATGGATTTATTGCGCTTACATAAAAAAGCATTGCTGGTGCCCACCCCCGGCCAGGGAGAACAGGAATATCTGGCTGCACACGCTGAGCAGCAAAGTTTTTTCCCATCTTTAAGTCAAAATGAATTTGACATTGATCAAGCGATTGAAAAATTGGATAGCTTCAGTTATTCCTTCCCATTTAATGAATCTGATTTTCATCAATATGATGCTATAATAAATAACTTTTAGGTTTTGCCTTTTGACCTTTGACTTTCAATATAATGATCATTTACCTTTGCAAACATATTTATGTTTGGTTCTTCAAAAGCGAAAGCCCATACTGCCCTTCTGACGGCAAATTTTTTATTCGGCGTCAATTTTAGCATTGTTAAACTTATATCTCCATCGCTCATATTACCCTTTGGCCTGAATATGATGCGCGTGCTGGTAGCCACCGGATTATTCTGGCTCTTGTTTTTATTTCGTCCGACCAACGGCAAAATCCTGAAAAAAGATATTCCCCGCTTCCTGCTTTGTGCCGTCACAGGCATTGCCATTAATCAACTCTTATTCATTAAAGGGCTTACCTTAAGTACGCCGATTCATGCTGCATTGCTCATACTGGGAACTCCCGTATTTATACTGATCCTATCCCTAATAACCGGTACTGAAAAAAGATCTGCCTTGAAAATAATAGGTTTGCTCACTGCCTTAGCCGGAGGTATCATCCTGGTACTTTCCAAAGAATCTTCTGCACTTGGTTCTAATGTATTGCTGGGCGATATCTTTATTCTTATCAACGCTATCTCCTATGCTTTCTACATGTTGCTCGTTAAACCACTTACCCGAACATACAGCCCTATTCAGTTAACCCGATGGGTATTTACTTTCGGATTCTTTTTGATTCTGCCCTTTTGCTGGAAAGATTTCACCCTAACACAATGGGAAGCATTTACCCCGAAAAGCTGGATGGCGCTCAGTCTGGTAGTTATTGGTGCAACTTTTCTGTCTTATTTATTCATCGCTTATGGCATACATCATTTGAGTCCATCCATCACGGGAGCTTACATATATACACAGCCGGTATTTTCAGCTATCATCGCTATTTTATTTCTAAAGGAAGAACCTGCTTTGTATAAATTGATTGCCGCTATTTTAATTTTTGGTGGCGTATACCTGATTAACAGAAAACCAAAGCAGTTGTCGGCAAATACAACCGGAGATTAGTATATATAGTGGGCAATCTCCTGATCCAACAGAACATACAGATGACCTTTGCGCATGATTATTTTCTTTCGATCAGCAGCGGAAACGGGTAAATTAATTTTTATTTCATTCAAAGTGCCAAACGTATACAAAAGCAACTGATCCTTATCCAGTGCAGCCATTGTTTTACCTATGACGGTTACATCAGACAAGCTGAAATAGGATAGCTTTGTTTTGAATCCTCCATAAATATCAAAAACATACATTCCTTTTTTGGGGTCATAGAGATATACAAATCCTTCCTGATCGATGATTGTTTCAGGAGAAGGTACTTCATCAAAAATGGTACGCAGATCTACCGTCTCCATCAGTATTGAACCATCTTCTGCAATTTTTTTCAGCTTATTATTCTGCTCATCATAGATCCAGATATGATTATCGTAACTCTGTGCAATCGCTTTCACCTGAAAGATCTGCTGCTTACGCAAATCAATCGTATTGATAATATTCATAAAGCGATCCAATACTACAACCGTAGAAAAATTGCGATAATAAAGCAGTGTCTTCAAAGGGTTGGTAACATCCATCGAATACAACTTACCATATCTTCTTACTTCATTAAATGCACCAACTGAATCTCCTCTGTTATTGATTTTTTTCAGTCTGTTTTCCCTAGAGAGCAGATAATAATTGCCGAGATTGTCCACATTGAAATCTATCCAGCTGCCCTTTTTTATTTCAGCAAGTTTGAAAGCTATCGTATCCTGTCCTTTTGCATTGCCAAACAATGCTATAAAGCTAGCAAGCAATAAATAATATGGTTTGCGTTTATTGCTCATAATATTTCAACTGGCAGGCATTGCCATCAAAAACAGCATACGTGAAATATTTTATCCAATCGCCCAGATTAATATATTTGGAAGGATTCCTACTATGCGGGCTGATTAATTCGTAATCAATCGGCAGATGCCGATGTCCGAAAATAAAGTAATCGTAAAAATCTTTCTGCAAAGTCTGTTTGCAAAACTGCACCAGCCATTCTTTCTCTTCTCCCAGAAAATGATCTTCTGTAATGCCTGTTGCAGCACGACTGGTATGGCTGAAATATTGCGCAATCCCCATGCCTATGGCGGGAGGGAGAACACCAAACAACCACTGACAGACTGGATTCCTGAAAATCTTTTTTATTGTTTTATATCCATGATCACCCGGACCTAATCCATCTCCATGGCCGACTAAAAATTTCTTTCCGTTGAATTCATAGGATTGATGTTCAAAAAAAACGGGGATGTTGAGCTCTTCCTGAAAATAAGTCTTCATCCACATATCATGATTGCCAACGAAAAAATGAATGGGTATCCCGTTGTCGGTGAGTTCTGCCAGTTTCCCCAAAATGCGCACATATCCTTTAGGTACTACCTTTCTGTATTCGTACCAGAAATCAAACAAATCTCCAACGATGAAGATCATCGCAGCATCTTTTTTTATGGCGTCGAGAAAGCCAACAATTTTCTTTTCGCGGAGCCGGCTTTCATGTGCATTGGGAATACCCAGATGAAAATCAGAAAGAAAATATATTTTTTGAGCGCCTGAAATATTCATGTCTGCTGCTGGAAATTTTAAGCCCTTAAGATCCTCCATGTTTGCTGCGCATATATTCAAACACATCACCACTTTCAACAATGGTGGTACTGTTGATTTCGCCTGTATACCAATATACCCATGAAGTATAGGATTGGCCATTACAATAAGCGGTAGTCATCATGCGGCGATAAGGTGCTTTATCGCCTTCTTCCGGATTCAGTCCTTCATAGTCATCAAGCTGTGCAACAGACCAGTCAAAATCCTCCGGACTTTTTGCCTCATACAATTCACCGATTATCTTATATGAATCGTGGGGTACGCCTACCGGATAATCTCCCAGATCATACAGCACACCGCGAACATAACCACTGCCGATCAGATCAAAATGGTTTTTGATATATTCAAAAAAAGGATTGTCGAATCCCTGTCGCAAAGAAGCATAAACAAATAAATGTGTAACGGGTGCGTCCATGGTTTAAAGATACGTGTTTCATCCCTCATCCACCAAAATCACATACACCTGTCCGGGACCATGCACCCCTACCACTAATGTCTTTTCAATGTCGGCCGTACGACTGGGTCCGGTTGCAAAACTGATGGAAGAAGGCAGCTGAGATCCGTATTTGTTTTTGAGATAAGCTAATGCATCCTTAAGATCATGCACCAGCTGTCTGGTGTACGCAATACAACTATGGACCGGGGCATAAACTGAAGAGGTGCGGCCATGTTCCTGCGCCGCCGATAGCACAACAGATCCCGTTCTGCTTACGAGCAGTTCGCAGCCTGTAACAGATACGTCACAACCGGATAAATCATTATAGAAACTGAACCCCGGGAAAGATTGATGAATGAGATGAATCAAATGAGGTTCTTTGCAAAAGAGTTTATTCCATTGAAAGCCTGCCGCTATTCCCATCAATTGATCTACTGCAGCCTTTTCGCTGTCGCAAAAAATAAATTTTCCTTCCAGCGCTGTGAAGGCTTCCGCAAACTGAACCGCCAGATCATCATAAGGAGGGTTGAATACGCTGTTATTACCTTCCGTTCCTGGAAAAGGCAAAGGCACTTTATGTGTAAGTGCCCGCCTGATTTTTTTTAATATAATTTCTTTTGAAGCAGAAATATTCATGCAACCGGATTTTCGGAACTATCGCCGGCAGCAGCTACATCAGTTGGATTTGACGGAGTAGCTTCCGGTAAAACATTTGTTGATTCGTTATCGTCTTCCAGAATTTTTTTATGCTCGAATGGGCGCTTACCGATCAGCGTCTCCACATCGCTCTGGAAGAGTACTTCTTTTTCGAGTAAAGCTTTTGCTAACTTTTCAACATCCCCCTTCTTCTCATTCAGCAATGCTTTGGTGCGCTCATAGGCTCCATCAATCAGTTTTCTTACTTCTTCATCAATCAGCTTAGCCGTTTCATCACTGTATGGTTTCGTAAATGTATTTTCCTGATTGGGATCGTAGAAACTTATATTGCCTACTTTATCATTCATACCATACACGCTCACCATCGAATAAGCGATCTTGGTGATCTGCTGTAGATCATTTTGTGCACCGGTAGAAATTTTACCGAAGAAAATATCTTCACTGGCTCTACCTCCCAATGTCATACAAATCTGATCCAGCAACTGATCTGTATTATAGAGATATTGTTCTTTTGGTGTGTATTGTGCATACCCAAGTGCGGCTGTTCCTCTTGGCACGATCGTCACCTTTAATAAAGGATACGCATGTTCGAGATACCAACCACAAATAGCATGACCAGCTTCGTGATAAGCGATGATTTGTTTTTCTTCCGGGCTGATGAGTTTATTTTTCTTTTCCAGTCCACCAATGACGCGATCAATCGCATCCTGAAAATCACTCATATCCACAGCGGCTTTCCCTTTTCTTGCTGCAATGAGTGCTGCCTCATTACATACGTTGGCAATATCCGCACCTGCAAAACCAGGCGTTTGTTCTGCCAGTTTATGAATGTCGAGGGTTTCAGAAATTTTAATGGGTTTGAGATGCACTTTGAAAATTTGCTCTCTTCCTTTTACATCAGGACGATCAATAGAAATTTGTCTGTCGAAACGACCCGGGCGTAATAAGGCTGAGTCTAACACATCCGGGCGGTTAGTCGCTGCAAGAATGATAATACCCGTATCACCACCAAATCCATCCATCTCCACGAGCAACTGGTTGAGTGTATTTTCTCTTTCGTCATTGCTTACAATTGCGTTTCTTCCGCGTGCACGACCAATCGCATCTATTTCATCAATGAAAATAATACAGGGTGCTTTTTCTCTTGCTTGCTTGAAAAGATCGCGCACACGGCTGGCACCAACTCCCACAAACAATTCTACGAAATCGGAACCGCTGATACTGAAGAAAGGCACCTGTGCTTCTCCTGCCATGGCTTTTGCCAGCAAAGTTTTACCGGTTCCGGGAGGTCCGACCAATAATGCACCTTTGGGAATTTTTCCTCCGAGTGCAGTATATTTTTTGGGATTCTTTAAGAAGTCAACAATTTCCATCACTTCTACCTTCGCTTCATCCAATCCTGCCACATCCTGGAAAGTAACATTCACTTTGGTTCCTTTTTCAAAAAGCTGCGCTCTGGATTTGCCAATATTGAAGATGCCTCCGCCACCAGGACCACCGGGACCACCACCGGGATTCATTTTGCGCATCAGCAGTACCCACAAACCCACTAATACCAAAACAGGTAGTAACAAGCTAATGATCGGCGTCAGCCAGCTTTCTTCTGTTTCATAGCTGGCAACCGGCTTGCCGGTGAGTTCAGGATGATCCTCAATCATTTTCTGCACGCGCTCTTCAAATGATTTGTGATCATTGACTGTAAATTGGAAATGCGGCCCTTTAGAACGATCTACTTTCAGCAATTTTGCATCAGCCACCATTCGCGAAATCGAGGAATCATCGAAAGCCCTTGGCTTAAGCGTTACCCGGACCAGATCTTTATTTTTAATGATGGTATACTGCTCCACATAACCTTTTAATAGCATGCTGTCCTCAAAAATCCGCTGATTGGTAGGAAGTGCATCGGGTGTAAAACCTTTAAATAGCTGCAAGCCGATGAGCACCCCTGCAATTAAGATATACACCCAATAGATATTAAATCGGAAGATTTTCTTAGGATCTTTTCTGTCTCCCCCATTATCTGTATTACTGCTTTGATTCGGAATCATCTTGTATGTTTTATTTATGTTCTAACAAATCGGCATCACTCCACATTTCCTCCAGCTTGTAAAACTGTCGGGATTCTGGGTGAAAGATATGAACAACTACGATTACATAGTCTACTAACATCCATTGAGCAGAATTTCTTCCTTCCACCCTGTGCGGAATTTCCCCGCAGATTTTTTTCATCTGTTCTTCCACATGATCAGCGATCGCTCTTACCTGTACATTGCTGGTAGCCTGGCAAATCACAAAAAAATCAGCCACAGCCTCCGGAATTTTACGCAGATCCAGACTAACGATCTGCTCACCCTTTTTGTCGAGGATCGCCTTAATAATGGTCTTGAATACTTTGCTGTTGCGGTTAAGGCGGACGGGCGCCTTTTTGGGTGGATTGGTTCTTGTTAAGAGAGATAAATTACTCAAATGCCTTTTATTTAATGAATAAATTTTTATTCCTTACGGAGGTTATTTTTTATCTTTATTGATGTTCAAAAGTAACTAAAGTTCCTCAACCATGACTGCAACTGAGCAGAAATTTCAATTGATCGAGCTGGATATGGTAGACAGTACCAATAACCATGCCATGAGCCTTATCCGCGAAAATAAGGCGGTCAATGGTATGGCTATAAATGCTGCCCATCAAACAGCCGGCAAGGGGCAAAGAGGTAAGGTGTGGAAAGATGAAGCGGGGGAAAGCATCAACTGCAGTCTGATTATTGAGCCGGAACTGTATAATATCCAAAATCCTTTTCATTTAGTTGCCGTGACAGCCTGCGCTTTGCGAAAAGTTGTAGAAGCTACCATTCGCCATTC
>JBKDRQ010000116.1:0-4299 GCA_046341135.1 Bacteroidota bacterium | reverse complement strand
ATTCTGTCCTGTGCATAAACCTGCAATGAAAGAATGCTTGTTACCGCAAGCATAAAAAATAACTTAAAATAATAATCCTGCGTTTTCATTTCGTGCATAAATTTACGCAATAATCAACCAGATTACATGTTCTTATAAAATATTTACAAAATGACTTCTACCATTGTATACCAAGGACAACTGCGTACCAGTGCAACACATCTGCAAAGTCAGTCTGTTATTGAATCTGATGCTCCCACAGATAATCATGGTAAGGGAGAGCGTTTTTCTCCAACGGATTTACTGGCTACCTCGCTCGGCTCCTGCATGCTTACCATTATGGGTATTAAAGCAGGAGAAATGAATATTAATCTGGACGGCACAAAAGCAGATATTCAAAAACACGTAAAGGCTGACCCGAGAAGAGTAAGTGGTATTGATATTATTATAACTTTCCCTTCAACACTATCCCTTTCAGACAAAGAAAAAACGATTCTGAAAAATGCAGCACTCGCTTGTCCGGTTGCCAAAAGCCTGCACCCTGATCTGGAACAAAAGGTGGAATTTCTTTGGAACGATTAATAAACTCAAAACTAAAAAGAATACTCGTCTGTATCTGTAGGTCAAATTACTTTAAGAATTTCTTTTCCAATTGCACAGCTGAGGCACCGTTTGCTCAGACAATAATTTTTTGTGAGATGTTGCAAAGCCTGTGCGTCAAATGCATGCTCGGATTTAACACCCAGCGATGCCCAGCTTCTTGTATAAGTATTATGTTCGGCTTTGATTTTTGTAAAATTTTCAATCACTTTTATTTGCTCAGAAATATTACCCTTTTGTATCGCCTGAAAATATCGATATGGCAAAACTACATTCACGAGCATCAACTCCGCCATCTGTACTCCTATCGGCTTCTCTCTATTGACAGATATTTCTTTTAATGTATAACGAGATTGCCAGAATTCATGGGGTGTCACCATCAGCCAACTTTTCATTTGCCTAATATCATCTGCTACCATCATTTTTGAATATAAATCCGGGTGCTTATGTATCAGCGTCGCAAGTTGTACAAAACGAATAAGAGGGAAATGAGCCGGCCGCATTCTCAGATTAGAGAGAAGCAGATCAGGAGCATTCAGGTTGAATTTTTTCTTCATGTATACATATTCCCTCTGCAGCATCATTAGATAATCATCATTAAATTCATCTGCCAGCAAATTTGCCTGTCCCAGCAACAAAGCCTCCAGCAACTCAATGCGCTTTGCGCACTGCAGCCATATCTTAAAAGGTATACTGACAAATACAGATTCAAATGCGTCTGCGTTGACGGGCATACCCATACTTCTGAAAATCATCCTCCAGAAAGTCGCCTCTTCATTTTGTTGATTTTGAAAAAGATGCTGCTTAATCTGATCAACCTTTACCATAAGTCGCTCAGCAAACATTCTTTCTTTCCATATAGAAAATACCAAAGGGGAAACAGAATGAATCTGCGATGCGCAGGGAATGGACTTTGTTTTGGTCATGAGCAATTCATAATGCTGCAGAATATGCAATGGGACTCTTCCCTTGAGGCAGAGCACGGGGATTGATTTTTCAAAATCCATATCATGCTCCCAAACTACATGTAAAATCACGTTACTGTAATGCATATCTCCCGAATGTGCATGCGCATACCAGTGCGATGTTTTAATATGCATTTCAACAGTCCCGACCAACTCAAGACCATCTATCTGTATGCGTGCGTGCAAAAAATCAGGACCCTGATCTTTATTGTGTATCCCCGGATGATGAATAAGAATGGCTTGCCGATCTACTGATTCAAGAAAACGGGTATTAAATAACCGATGAAGCCAGATGTACTGCAGCAGATGCTCATTCATAGTTGTTGTGTTAGCTTAAAGAAGGCACAATGAGTGCGGGTTAGCAAAGTAAAGTTACCATTTTGCTGTTAAAATTCAGCAATCGCTTTCACCACCTTACTTACCGGCAACCCCATCACATTGTAAAAATCACCCTCAATACTTTTGATGCCAATAACTCCAATCCATTCCTGAATAGCATAAGCACCGGCCTTATCATAGGGCTTATATTGATCTACATAGTATTCTATCTGATCCAGACTGAGTTCATGAAAAGAAACTCGAGTAATATCAGCAAACGCATACGTACGCTGGCCTTTCATCAGTACCACTCCGGTAATAACCTCATGCTGACGCCCGGATAAAGATTGTAGCGTAGAGATGGCTACCTCCCGGCTGGTGGGCTTACCTATAATTTTATTATCGATAACCACGATGGTATCGGCAGCAACAATCAATCTGTCCTCATAACCCATCTGCTGTACTGCCTGCGCTTTATTCATAGCAATATACTCCGGTACAGAAGAAATTGACAAATCGTTTGGAAATGATTCATCTGTATCCTTTACAATCACTTCAAAATCTATTTCAGCCCAACTTAACAATTGATGTCTGCGGGGTGAGGCAGAGGCAAGAATAATTTTTTTCATCAGGCAAAGATCTTAAATAGCAGCATTGAAAGTATGCCTGAAAGCATCACCAGTTTAATCCAGGTACTTACTTTGCCAAAATCGGCACTGGTATTGGCATTTTGAAGGAGATAAAAAGTATAACCACCCGGAAGCATGATCAGAAAGAGATGATATAATGCAGGCGCCCACAACTTTAACTGAAGAATATAGATTAAGGCGAGCAACATCAGGGCAAGCAGAAATACAGAAAAGATGCTGGCAACCAATTTTGTTACCTGTATTCCCCAGATGATCGGCATGGTTTTGCAACCATATTTACGATCACCTTCCACGTCCTCCATATCCTTCACTACTTCTCTGATGAAAGTTATAATGAAAGCAAAAGCAGCATACAAAATAGCTATGCGGAAAAGCTTTTGTATTTCCTGTATACTCACCGTATCCTGCCTGATGAGATCCTCATTAAAAGCGAGATCAAAATATACCACCAAGAGCGTCCATGAAGTAAGCATTGAAATGATTACATTTCCAATAACTGCTCTTTTTTTGAAAGAAGTACTGTACACCCAAAGCAGAATCGCCACACCTGTATTAGCCGTCCCTATAAACCAATTGCCATTTTCCAGTCCGATATAAAACCCCATCAATATACCTGCCAGTGAAAAGATAAAATGAAAAAACATGGCCCATCTTCTGCTAATGCCATGATCGACCACTAATCTTTCCGGCTTATTAATCGTATCAATATTTAAATCAAAATAATCGTTGATAATATATCCGGCAGCGGCAATAAGTACTGATGACCCGGATAGAACATAAAAAAGCAAATAAACTTCTCTGGTACAATAGACAGCATTACCTAAAACAGGTTCTGCGATCGCTATAAAAAAAAGATATTGCGTGAGTGCAATAAAAACCAGATTGGGCCACCGGATGAGTCTGAAAAATTGCAGGAGTAGTTTCACAAAAGTCAGTTAAGTATTCATTAATTATTTGCAGATACAAAAACAGATTAAATATACAACGGAACAGGAACTTAAAAAATGATCACAAATAATCTTGTGTCTGATCCTAATAAAAGCTCATTTCAGGAATATCTCCCTCCACAATCAGCTTGCCGGCCGTTTTGGCAACAATTTCATCCACGCTTATCCCCGGGGCTCTCTCCAGCAGTTTAAATCCATCCGGCGTCACATCCAACACTGCCAGATCACTCACAATCTTTCTGACACATTTCTTTCCTGTTATGGGAAGAGTACATTGCGGCAGCAATTTGCTTTCTCCTTTGGGATTGGTATGCATCATGGCGACGATAATATTTTTTGCGCTGGCTACAAGATCCATGGCTCCGCCCATCCCTTTCACCATTTTGCCCGGAATTTTCCAATTGGCAATATCTCCCTGATCGCTTACTTCCATCGCACCAAGTACGGTTAAATCTACCTTCCCTGCCCGAATCATACCAAAACTCATGGCACTATCGAAAAAAGCCGAACCGGGCACAGTTGTAATGGTTTGTTTACCTGCATTAATCAAATCAGGATCTTCTTCTCCTTCATAAGGGAAAGGCCCCATCCCGAGTAAGCCGTTTTCACTTTGAAGTACTACATGTATTCCATTTGGAATATAATTAGCCACCAGGGTAGGAATACCAATACCCAGATTGACATAATATCAATCTTTAAGTTATCGGGCAATCATTTGGGCAATTTGTTCTTTATTGAGAGGCTTTGTATGTGTTGATTAAATCTTAAAAAATAAACGACAAGGATTAACTTTTTTTCCGAATCGTTCTTTGTTCAATACGCTTCTGATAATCTTTACCT
>JBKDRQ010000115.1:0-4354 GCA_046341135.1 Bacteroidota bacterium | reverse complement strand
CAGTAAAACAGGCGAGTCGCATTTTGATTCAGCACCTGATGATCATCACAGATGAAAACATCACTTTCGATAATAAAGAAGAGAAGAAAGAAGATGTTGTTGATGAGCAAATGCTTCAGCTCCGTAAAGTGCTTAAGACACCGCTCGAAGACCTGGATCTTTCTGTACGTGCCTTCAACTGTCTGAAAGCTGCTAAAATCAATTCCCTCAGTGAATTGGTACAATACGAGCAGGAAGATCTGATGAAGTTCCGCAACTTCGGACAAAAATCACTTTCTGAAATTGAGCAGTTTCTCGGAGAGAGAGGATTGCATTTTGGAATGGATCTCGCTAAAATGGGATTAGATAATATCGACTAATTTTTGAATAAAGATGGTAATTCCTGACACGGTACCATCTATTGTAAACCGGAGTGAAAGCTCCATCTCTGAAAAGGGAAAAAATAAAATGTCATGCGTCACGGAGACAAAATTAAAAACCTGAGCAGAACGGCTTCTCACAGAAAAGCCCTGCTTACAAATTTGGCGATCGAGCTGATTCGTCACAAAAGAATCGTTACTACATTAACCAAAGCAAAATCTTTGCGTACATGGATCGAGCCGATTCTTACCAAAGCGAAAAGCAATACAACACACAGCAGAAGGATCGTATTCAGCTACTTGCAAAACAAAGAAGCTGCAAAAGAACTTTTTGATGTTATAGCTGAAAAAATCGCTGCCAGACCCGGTGGATATACCCGCGTGATCAAGTTGGGTATTCGTACAGGTGATAATGCAGAACAAGCCATGATCGAGCTCGTAGATTTCAATGAGATCTATGGTAAAGGCAAGGGCGAAGCAGCTGCACCGGCGAAGAAAACACGTCGTGCCGGAGGAGCTAAAAAGAAGGCAGCTGAAAAAGAAACTGCAGCACCTGCAGCAGAAGAGGCCTCAGCATCTGCGGAAGAAGCTCCTGCAGAGTAATTAATGTTGAAAAAAAATCACATTCAGAGGCCTTGCATTTAGTAAGGCCTCTTTTATTTTGTAATTATATGCAACAATCAACTACACATCTGCCAACAGGAAACCATCAGGCGATCTTAATGCTAGAAGATGGAAATGTTTTTTATGGAAAAGCTTTCGGGAAAATTGGCACGGCTTCCGGAGAAATTTGTTTTAATACGGGAATGACCGGATATCAGGAAGTGTTTACCGATCCTAGTTACAGCGGACAGGTTATCATCATGAATAATGTGCATACAGGCAACTACGGTACTTATGCAAAAGATGTAGAGAGCAATAGCGTAAAAATTAAAGCGCTGATCGGTCGTAATCTGGAAGATCGTTATTCAAGATATTTTGCCGATGATTCTTTACAGCAATATCTTGAGAAACAAGGTATCGTTGCGATAGAGGATGTAGATACGCGAGCACTCGTTACCCATGTGCGCACCAAGGGTGCCATGAACTGTATCATTTCATCTGAAATACTGGATGAGGCTAAGCTAAAGCAAATGTTGAATGACGTGCCTTCTATGGCAGGACTTGAACTTGCCAGTACCGTGAGCACAAAAGAACCCTATGAATTGGGTGATCCTTCAGCAGCCATTAAAATTGCGGTACTCGATTTTGGTACCAAGCAACATATTCTTCAATGCATGGTAGACAGAGGCGCTTTGTTAAAAGTATTTCCGGCTAAAACAAGTGCGGAAGAAGTAAGAGCTTATAAAGCAGATGGTTATTTTATTTCCAATGGCCCCGGTGATCCGGCGAGTATGGATTACGCCATTGCCACTATAAAAGAATTATTAAAAGATAAGAAGCCCACGTTTGGGATTTGCCTGGGGCATCAGTTATTGGCATTATCGAATGATATTCCCACCTTCAAAATGCATCACGGGCACAGAGGATTAAATCATCCCGTAAAAAATCTCATCACCGGTTATTGCGAGATCACGACACAGAATCATGGCTTTGGCGTGGATCCGGAAGCGGTAAAAAAAGCTGCTAATATTGAGATTACGCACGTTAATCTGAATGATGGTTCTATTGAAGGAATCCGTCTGAAAGATCGCCCCGCTTTCTCGGTCCAATATCACCCTGAAAGTACTCCCGGTCCGCACGACTCACGATATCTTTTCGATCAGTTTATTCAGATGCTGAAAGAAGGGAAGAGGTAGATTGTAAATTTTTAGAGGAGCCGCTTGCGGTATGTGTGGGGCAGGCAAGGCAGAACGCGCGGAGCGATCGGGTCTGTCTAGATTTTTCTTTGGTTACTTTTATGTGATATTTATTATTGTTTTTAATGGTCACATAGAATGTATTTCTTTGTAGCAATGACAAAGAAAGTAACAATAAAGAATTTCTGGAAAGAAAAATATTGAGTAACGAAACTAAACCTTAGAAGTCAATTAAAATTGATGTGCCATTTGCTAATAAAACTTAAATTAGTCTTATGAAATGCCCATAACGAAAATTCGACACCAACAGGGATGAATATTCTAAGGGCATAACACATGGCAATTAAAAAACATTAAAAATATACATGTGAAAATCGCAATCATCAACGGACCCAATTTAAATTTACTCGGAAAGCGAGAACCGGAAGTATACGGTAATCAAACTTTTGAACAGTATTATGAGTCTTTGCAACAGGAATATCCTGATGTACAGTTTTCGTATTTTCAGAGTAATGTGGAGGGAGAGTTGATTAATGAATTGCAACGGGTAGGATTTTCATACGATGGAATTATTTTCAATCCCGGAGGATATACTCATACCTCAGTTGCTATTGGAGATGCCATTGCTGCCATTAAAACTCCGGTTATCGAAGTACATATATCGAATGTACATGCCCGCGAAGATTTCAGAAAAATTTCGCATGTTTCCGCAAAATGCAAAGGAACCATCAGTGGTTTGGGGATGCATGGTTATCGGTTGGGCGTGGAAGCGTTGAACCGTAGTGGCGAATAAACTTCTCTCTTACAGTTAATACAATTTATATTCCAAATAGGCCGGTATCATCGTTCTCCATGTCTGCCAGTCGTGCGGCCAGTCTTCACCCCAGATATCCAGGTTGTAATTGATGCCCTTATCATACAATACTTTCCCGAATCTTCCGCTGCTGGAAGGATCTTCGAAGGATCCACTGCCGGTTACGATATGAATATGATGACTGCTGCGAATCTGCTCTAGAGTATCATGGTTGGAAAGATTAGGAATATAGTGCATAGGGCTGTTATAATACACTTGTTCATCCCAGTATCCGCGAGTATATTCAGTAAGTTCGTATACCCCACTCATTGCCAGCACTCCATTGATAATATCCGGGCGCTTCATGAAAAGATTCATACTGTGTAAGGCCCCGAAAGAAGCTCCGCAAGTGTATATAAGGGTGTCCTGACTTGAAGTATTTCGGATGAAGGGTACTACCTCATTATAGATATATTCATTGAACTGGTTTTGGCGGATGGCTTTGTGTGAACCCTCCATATTGTAATTCATCCAGCTCTCCGTATTGATGCTGTTGACGCTGTACACCTTGAGTTTTCCGGCTTCAATCCAGGGACGCATGGTTTCAATCATCTGAAAGCGTTCGTATTCCAGGAAATCTGCTGCTGCCGTTGGAATCATTAAAAGGGCATATCCATAATGTCCGTAAACAGCAATGGGCATTTCTTTCTGCAGTGCCGGGCTGTACCAGCTGCGTATTTCTCTGTGCATATTCAGGATTTTAAAAAGATTAACAAATATCGGGATAATTAGGAAGTTTGACAGTACACTTTTACTCCCCGATTCTTACTAAATTTGTATTTTACCGAACCGACCAAAATACATCATCATGATTCAGACAGGAAATCCCGTTATCAGCATTTATACGGAAATGACTCCCAACCCGGAAACAATGAAGTTTGTAGCTAATAAACTTTTATATCCCGGCAAGAGTATTGATTTTCCTGAGGTGAGTGCTGCCGATGCTTCTCCTCTTGCTCAGGAGTTGTTTGGATTTCCCTTTGTGAAAGCGGTATTTATTGCCAGCAATTTTGTTACCCTTACACGTGGCAATGCTGATACCGATTGGCAGGAGGTAATTCCTACGATCAGACAGTTTTTAAAAGATTATCTAGAAGCAGGTAAGCTAGTGATTGATGAGGCATTGGTGCCACAGGCTCCCAAAGAGGAAGTGGTTTTTAGTGGAGATGAAGGAGACATTGTAAAGCGTATTCAGGATATTCTTGAAAATTATGTGAAGCCTGCTGTTGAAATGGATGGCGGAGCGATTCAGTTCAAGAGTTATAAAGACGGCAAAGTAAATCTGATGTTGCAGGGAAGTTGCAGTGGCTGTCCGTCTTCCATGATCACCTTAAAGGCCGGCA
>JBKDRQ010000114.1:0-3530 GCA_046341135.1 Bacteroidota bacterium | reverse complement strand
CCGATAATGTGAATGCAGGATTATTGACCTATCCTGTATTGCAAACAGCGGATATTGTCATCCATCGTGCTCAATATGTTCCGGTAGGAAAAGATCAGGAGCAGCATCTGGAAATGGCAAGAAATTTTGTGAAGAGATTTAATCATAGATATGGTGAAGTGTTTCCTGAGCCGGTGGCATTTAATTTCGGAACGGAATTAGTAAAAGTCCCTTCACTCGATGGAACAGGCAAAATGAGCAAGAGTGAAAATCAGAATGCAACTTTATATCTGGCAGACAGTGATGAGGTGATTCGGAAAAAAATCATGAAGGCAAAAACTGATCAAGGCCCGACCGAGCCTAATACTCCCAAGCCCGATTATATTGAAAATATTTTTGCACTGATGAAACTGGTGAGTGATGCATCTGTTATTACGCATTTTGAATCAGCATATGATAATTGCAGTATTCGTTATGGAGATATGAAGAAGCAGCTGGCAGAGGATATGATTCGGTTTATTACTCCTATACGTGAAAAAGCGGTTCAGATTAAATCAGATGCGGTTTATTTAGAGAAAGTGATGAGAGAAGGAGCAGAAAAAGCCAATATCAGTTCCGCCAAAACAATGGGGCTGGTTAGAGCGGCAATGGGGTTGAAATATTATTAAAAATATTTTTCTTTAGATGAATGAATCCGCAAAAGATTCTTTATTTTCAAAATTATTTTGAGTTAAGTAAGTATAGATTGTATGGCCAAAACTAAAAAGCCCAAGCATATAGCTGTTGCCGGAAATATCGGCGCCGGAAAAACAACCCTTACAGAAATGCTGAGCAAACAGTATAAGTGGATTCCTCAGTTTGAAGATGTGGATCAGAATCCCTACCTGAATGACTTTTACGAGGATATGCCCAGATGGAGTTTTAATCTGCAAGTTTATTTTCTGAATACAAGATTAAATAAACTGCTGGATATTCAACGCGGAACGGAAACTGTTATTCAGGATCGTACCATATTTGAAGATGCACATATTTTCGCGCCCAACTTATATGAAATGGGATTAATGGGGAAGCGCGATTATGATAACTATTTTTCTTTTTATGCTACTTTAAAAACAATGGTGTCTCCCCCTGATTTATTGATTTATCTGAAAGCATCTGTTCCAACCTTAGTGGCACAAATTCAAAAAAGGGGTAGGGATTATGAAGAAAATATCCGTTTAGATTATTTGAAACGTCTTAATGAATACTACAATAAGTGGATTGACGGTTATAAGGAAGGAAATCTGCTGGTAATCGATTGTGATGTCAATAAGTTTGCCGAAAAGGAAGAAGATTTTGGTGAAATTATCAGGAAGGTAGATGCGCAGTTGTATGGGTTGTTTTAAGTAGCAGAAAAAATACCATTGTAAAGTAAATTACTACAAATTCAAATCTTGGGTAGAAGTCGGTAGCCAGGAATAATGTAGGGATAATTAAGGAAAGCAGGGTTGTTGTATAAAACCATTTTTTTAAAAATTTATTTTCAAGATACTTTCCTAGGATCAGATAGATTGCTATGAAAGCAATTAACATAAGAAAACTCTCTTCAATAAAATCTGTTCGATTGTTGTTTAAGTCAAATCCTACGTAATGGAGAAGGTTATTCGTAATTTGAAAAAGCTTAAATCTTACGGGTTCTATGGAATTGTTATACTCTATGAATGGCCATTCGAAAATATGCGTAAAAAATCTAAGTTCTCCTGCATAGTATAGGTTGTGATATACGGGAAGTAAAAGTGTTAATACAAAGGCAGCGATTATTTTCAGGTCAATTTTTTGCGTTAGGCAATGGATCACTAAAATAATAATCGTAGGGGGAAGTAGATTTTGACGTAAAAAAGGAACGAATGCCAAGATAATGAAAGCAGTAAGGGGAAGTTTTTTTACAAAATAAAACCAGGCAAAACAAATCATTAGAGTAACCGTGAGCCATTCTGAAAGACCCATTAATATGTTTTTTGTAGCATACGGTATACTTAATATGATGATTGTAGAAAGAATTTTTTTAAGTTTTTGATTATATATGGTCAGGTGAATGGTTTTCATAAAAAAAAAGATGGCGGTAATAAAAAATCCAATATTGAGGATACTGACAAACCTATAGAGTTTTTGAAATAAAAGCAATTCAAGGGCGACGAAATATCTATATCCCGGTTGTGTAATATAAGCTTTGTTCTCATTCGGGAATATGATTTGATCTCCACCCCAAAGCGTTTTGTTTGAGATCATATTATTGGCGTACTGCATATATCTATCAAAATCTTCTAGAGGATTGGGTTTGATAATCGTAAATAATGAGCCGCCAAATGGAAGATATTGTATAAATAGCAATATTGAGGTAAATCCCAGGATTTTATTATTATAATCGGATTGATTTCCTTTAATATATATGTATAGGGTACTTAAAAACGGAGGTATAAAAAGCCCAATAGTTTCCGAGCCAAATTGGTAGGGTAATTTTTCAAGATGTCCTTTACAAAGGAAAGCAATGATATTACCAATTAACAATAAAAAAAAGAATAGTATATCAATTTTACATTTAAGAATTTCAGTCTTTTTTGAAAAAATAATCATCTGTTTTCAAGTTATTTAAAAATGCCCTTCGCGTAAATTGATACATTTATTCTTTAATAAAGGAAATTTTTGATTAAAATTATTATTTAAGATTAATCTAAAAAGATTAACGTTGTTAATTGTATCAGAAAGACCTTTGTAATTGTGATCGCTATTATAAATAGCAATAAAATTATTGAAATCATTTTTGATTCGATGATTCTTTAGATGCCACCTGTAGCCATGATCACTGGCTAATACTATAATACAATTCTCTTTTTTTTGCAAAATAGAGTCTGTAATTTGTAAAATAAATTTATTTGTGTATTGCAGATATTCAATGTATGAACTTAGTGCTTCTTTTCTTCTCAGTTCTTTATAAGCTTCAGAAAATTTCCGTATAGTTCCATTTCTATCTTTAAAGTACGGTAAATGTGGCATCATTAAATGTGTATAAATAAACTTTGGTTTTTTTGAAATATTAATATACTCTTTAGTATATTTTATTGCATAATCATTGTATACATATACTTTAGCCAACTTTGTATTTAATGCAATTTGAATTTTGTTGCTGGGGATGTGATTAAGTGGGCCATCCAGTAAGTAATATCCGAGAGTTTTTAGGTCTAATATTCGCTTTTTCACATCAAACTGTAGGTGAGGGTTGTTTGTTGTATTTTCCATCTCAAAAAATGAATTATTGACAATATAATAACCTTCATTTTTTAAAAATTTAATTAAATTATTTTCTTTTATTCCATCCATAAGCTTCGAATAAATTCCGGCGTTCTTAAATATTGTTTTTTCATAATTTAATATATAAGACATTTCAAAAAATGATAGTAAAGACGCCCATGTAATATTATAATTGCTGTTTGATTTTTTTGCAATAAAAAAAGATCTTTTTGTTAAATCTTTATTGAATTTCGTGTTGTCGTACTGAAAGTACTCTTTTAGTG
>JBKDRQ010000113.1:0-7709 GCA_046341135.1 Bacteroidota bacterium | reverse complement strand
CCATCACATGCATATACCTTTGCATCTGCTCCTGAATAGCCGCCAACACCTTCGGATGACAATGACCTACATTACAAACACTAATGCCCCCGATCAAATCAAGATATCTTTTGCCGCCGGCATCCCACAAATAACAGCCCTCTGCCTTTACAATTTCAATAGCCAACGGCGCTGATGAAGTTTGTGCGATATGCTGTAAAAATAAATTTCGCTGGTTCATAAATCGATCTTGTAAAATTAACAAGAAGCCAAGACAACCTAACAACAATAACAACCTTTTTGGTTTTACCTTTTGAGCTTTGCCTTTAAATAAACAATTCCTTATATCAACTGAATTCTTGAAATTTGTCTACAGAAATAATTATTATGGCATTGATTTTACCTGTAGAAGGAAAACTCCCTGAATTTGGCAATGACTGCTATCTCGCACCCAACGCTACTATTGTAGGAGATGTCATCACAGGTGATCAGTGCAGCTTTTGGTTTAATGCCGTCATAAGAGGTGATGTAAACAGCATTCGTATGGGTAATAAAGTCAATGTACAGGATGGTGCGGTGATTCATGCTACCTACCAAAAAACAAAGGCAATCATAGGGAACAACGTGAGTATCGGTCATAATGCAATAGTACATGGCTGCACGATTCACGATCATGTGCTGATTGGAATGGGCGCTATCGTGATGGATAATGCCGTAGTACACAGCCACTCCATTATTGCAGCAGGAGCCGTGGTACTGGAAGGTACCGTAGTAGAAGCAGGCAGTATTTACGCCGGTGTGCCCGCAAAAAAAGTAAAAGATATTTCACAGGAGCTCATACACGGAGAGATAGATCGTATTTCTAATAATTATATCCGCTACGCGAATTGGTTTAAAGAACCCGAATCTGAAAAATCTTTGTAAATTCGATGATTATGAAAAAAAACATTTCCCTTCTTGTTGTTTGCACAGCAATAATTTTTACTACATCCTGCAACGTATTTAAAAAACCTAAAGAAGGTTGCCCATCCAATGGGAAAAATGTAGGAGCTGAAAAATTATTGAGCGGAGAAAAAGTGCCGAAAGCAAGAGCCTTCAGAGACTAATTTCGATGCTCGTTTTTCGTTGTTCGTTGCTCGAAAAACGATCGACGATAAACGATCAACGGTTTTTGCTTTTGACTTTTGACTTTTGACCTAGATCATCAATACTCTCCAAAATCGTACAATAACTGATATAGCGGAGCATATGAATACGGTTGTCGTTGACCGCTTTTTTGATGGCGCAACCTGGCTCATTGATATGCAGACAATTATTAAACTGACATTCCTGAATAAGCGCCTTCATTTCCGGAAAATAATGAGATAATTCCTGACGGGGAATATCCACCAATCCAAACTCTTTTACACCCGGCGTATCAATAATACTTCCCCCAAAAGGAAGATCAAACATTTCAGCAAAGGTCGTGGTATGCATCCCCTTCCCACTCCAGCCACTCACTTCTTCTGTTCTTAAATTCAAATCAGGCAACACTGCGTTGATGAAGGATGATTTCCCCACTCCTGAATGCCCGCTGATCAATGTTGTTTTATCCTTTAATGCTGCTTTTACATCCGGCACGCCTTCTCCCGTTTCCATAGATATCAGAAACACTGGATATCCTGCTTTGCGATACATATCAGCCCACTCCTCATACTGTTTTCTCTCTTTTGCTTCATACAGATCAGCTTTGTTGAAAATGATGATGCCGGGTATATGAAAAGCTTCACTGGTAATCAGAAAACGATCAATAAAACCCTGAGAAGTACGAGGTGATTTAATGGTGGCAAAGAGAATACTCTGGTCCAGATTGGAAGCAATGATATGATGCTGATGCCGGCGATGCGGACTTTGTCGGTTGATATAATTTCGACGATCATAGATATGGCTGATGACGAACGTATTCTCGTGTTCATTATCAGGAGACAGATCCACCGTATCTCCGACGGCCATCGGCTTGGTGGATGTGATGCCCTCTATCTTAAACTTCCCTTTTATTCTTGCCTGCAGCATTTTCCCTTCCGTATTTTTCACGGAATACCAACTGCCTGTTGACTTATATACGGTAGCCTGCATAAATAAAACGGAAATGATTCAATTTAAGTAAAATTAAGTCGGCAACTCAGTATATCAAGCATGTATCTTTGCGGCATGGATGCTTCGAGTGATTTATTTGTCCGTTGGATGCAGCTGGAACATAAGCTGGTGGAACGTTTTGGTAAAAAACCGGATTTGGAAACCGTATTATTTCTGATTGGGATTCAGGAATTTGGAGAACTCCGATCCAATTATACCAAAGAGCAGAAGCAGGATCTCATGCATATTGCCGTTTGCAGTCTTTTATCCCAAAGCGGCTATTTCAAAATTGATCATTTCGATGATGATGGATGGCCGCATTTTGTGCAGATTAAAACCATGCCCAATATGGGGCTGAAAGAACAGGAAGACTTTTTGAAGGATCATATATTATTATATTTCGAACAAAATGGTTTTTAGAAAGATAACATAAAATTATTTTTCAGATTGACTGAAATCCATCAATTTAGCGTCATCAAAACAAATACAAATAGAATTATATGAATTTTCCTGCACAACTTAAGTATACGAAAGATCATGAATGGATACAACTGAACGAGGATGGCACTGCTGTAATTGGCATTACTGATTTTGCGCAAAGCGAATTAGGAGATATCGTATATGTTGAAGTAAATACCGTTGGGCAAACACTAGAAGCAGAGGCTGTATTCGGTACGGTTGAAGCAGTGAAAACAGTTAGTGATCTCTTCTTACCTGTTGCCGGAACGATTATTGAAGTAAACGGAAACTTAAATGATGCCCCAGAGCAGATCAATCAGGATCCTTATGGAAACGGATGGATGGTAAAAATTCAAGTCAGCAATCCGGGTGATGTAGCACAATTAATGGACGCTGCTGCTTATGAAGCGCTTGTTGGATAAATTAGACCAATCTACTAAAACCATATGGCCGGCCATTATTTGGTCGGCTTTGATTTTTATTTTATTGACAATCCCTTCTAGTAAATTACCTGATGAAAGCCTTATCCCCATACCTCATTTCGATAAGATTATACATATTTCACTATTTGCAGGATTTACTTTCTTATGGGCAGGAGCATATATATCAAAAAAAACATCCTTTAACAGACAATTGCTTTTTATTAAATTGGTCCTGATTGCATTTTCTTATGGCGCCCTTCTGGAATTTATTCAGCTCAAATTAGAAAGAAGCTGTAATATATTTGATATGGTCGCTAATTTAATTGGTGCCTTAACAGGTCTTACGATGAAAAAAATTACCCCTTTTTAATATTAATATGGGATAACAACACAGGCAATAAAATTAAATTTGCAATCATTGAAACAAGTAAGGTTAAGGATGTGAGCCATCCCAAAGCTTGTGTACCACCAAAACCTGAAAAACAAAACACAATAAATCCAGCCACCAATACAAGAGATGTATAAATGATGCTGATTCCTGTATGCTGAATCGTTTGTTTAATAGTGGGTATAGCTTTATTATGGAAATGAGGCAATTCCTGTTTATAGTTAATTAAGAACCGTATGGTTACATCAATAGAAATTCCCAATGCAACGCTAAATACAAGTACCGTACTAGGCTTTAACGGAACGCCAACCCAGCCCATTACTCCGGCTGTAATCACCAATGGAAGTACATTTGGGATGAGGGAACAAACCAATATTCTCCATCCCCGAAATAAATAAAGCATCGTTGCAGCAATAAGTAAGAAGGCCCAAAAAATACTTTCCTTCAAGCCATTGATAATAAACCGGCTACCCTCCAGAAAGGTTACACTTGTTCCTGTTAAAACAATATCCGCTTTCCTTTTTATTTCCTCCTGATCAAAATTGTCTTCTTTTAGTTGCGGACTTTTTGTGTGTGCCAACAGGATACTGTCTCTGTTAAAAAGTGTATCTGCATAACTCCGAATATTATTTAATAGAGCCGGCAGCTTTTCAGTTCCAATATCTGCCATCGTAACACTTATTCTCGCCTTACTCCGCATACTATCAGTAAAACCGGCAATCATTTTAGACAAATTCGACTTTGTGTCTTTACCCTGCTGTAAATAACCTGATAAAAAGGGAAGATCAAAATCACCGGGCAATGCATACATAGAAGAGTCACCGTCATAATATGCCTGTCTGGCAAGTTTAAGACCTTCGGTAATAGCAATAGATTTTCCCATTTCAGGCTGATGATTCAGGTATTGAACCAGCGAGTCAATTTTCTTTAAGTTCATCAGGTTTCTGGTAACCCCCATTTTCTTTTTTGTATCAACTACAATCTCCAGAGGCATTACTCCTCCAAAATGTTTTTCAAAAAAGTTCAAATCAGTATATAAAATATCGTTTTGAGGAAGGTCGTCCACAATGTATCCCACACTTTTTAACCTGAATATGCCTATCGCAGAAACCAATATAACGACTCCGCTAACCATATATATGGTTTTAGGATGATGAAACACCCATTTTTCAATTCGCATTAACCAACGGTTCAAAAAAGCATTCTCCAGATACCTTATATGTCTGCGCTTGGGCGGCTTAAGAAAACTTAATATCGTCGGTATTATCATAAATGATATGATAAAAAGAACCATGATATTTATACCGGCTACCATTCCAAACTCTTTCAATATGGAGCTTTTGGTCAATGCAAAAACAGCAAAACCAATAGCAGCAGCTATATTACAAAACAAAGTAACCACACCCATTTTACTTACCATTTGCAATAATGCCTGGCGTTGATCTCCTGTTTTCTTATACTCCAAATGGAATTTGTTCAAAAAATAAATGCAATTAGGTATTCCTATAACTACAATTAAGGGAGGGATAAGCGCATTTAATAAGGTAATCTTATACCCGAACAAAACGATAGTGGCAATACTCCATATAACCCCCATTGCTACCACCAGCATACTGAGCATCATGGCACTGAATGAACGGAAAAAAAACAACAATATAATGGCAGAAAATACTACAGAAAGTAATAGAAAAAGCTTCATCTCATTAGCGATTCTCGTACTCATCACGGTTCTCACCAACGGTAATCCACTCATATAGACTTCAGTGTAATGCAAACGCTCAAATGCTTCAGCCACATCAACAATCTCCTGAACAATACGATTACGTTCTTTTGAGTTAATCAGCTGCTTGTCTACTCTGATTCCTACCAAATAAACACCTGATTGGGCATTGTAAATTAAATGATCATAAAAAGGAATACTTTTTAATTTTAGTGCTGCCTGATCTAAATCAATCTGACTATGTAGCGTATCCGGGAATAAATAGGAAGATCTTAATTTTTCCTGGGCAGAATCTTTCGTTAGCTGCAGCGCAGTGGCAATACTCCATACATCATCTACACCTTTGATTTTCTTAAAAGAATTTTGCCATTGCTGAAAAGCCTTAAAAAAGGTCAATCTAAACATACTGTCTGTTTGAATACCGAGCAACAGCAAATTGCCTTCTTCTCCAAACTGACTGCGAAAGCGCTGATATTCGAGATAGGCAGGATGATCCGTTGGAATGGCTTTTGAAAACTCATAACTTAACTGCACTTTAGAAGCCTGCCAAGCCATAAAGGCCGTTGAAGCTAAAAGAAAAACCAAAATCAGCAACCTATACTTGAGTAAGTGTAACCCTAGCCTATACCACATAACGAAAAATCTTTATTTTCAGCAAAGAAACAGTTTTCGGCGTTATTGAAAAAACTATACACAAAAGACTTAATCTGCTTTCATAAAAGTTAATTTTGTTATATGAAGGGAAAATGGCTTCTTCCGGGTATATTTTGGGCAATCCTTACAAATAATTTATTTGCCCAATTACAGCCAATTGGCCAATGGAGAGAACATCTTGAATACGGCCCTGCCCAACAGATTGTTTTTGCTCAGGATAAGTTTTTTGTTGCCTCAAAATGGGGCATCTATTCCGTTACATATGAGGATAAAATTATTGAACGATACAACAAAATAACCGGTCTTAATGACTTAGGCGTCAAAGCTATCCAATACAACCCTTCAAATGAAAAATTATTAATAGCCTACAATAATAGTAATCTGGATCTGATCTACCGAAATGACATCATCAACATACCCTATATCAAAAAAAGTAATGTTACCGGAGACAAAAGCATTAACCATATTTATATGGAAAATGACTATGCTTATTTATCTACCGGGTTAGGTATTATTGTTGTTGACCTGATCAGACATGAAATAAGTTCCACCTGGTCTGTAGGCAGCAGCTCCTCCGGAACAAAAGTTTATTGCTTCGGAGGAGATAATAATTATTTCTATGCGGCGACAAGTAGTGGGCTAAAAAGGATTGCCCGCTCGAATAATTTTCCTGAAAATTTTGCTAACTGGGAAACCCTGAGCGGCAACAACGAACTTCCCGCAGGAGAAACAAAAGGAGTATTTTTTATTCAAAATGAAATTTTTGTTCAAGCAGGAAACAGCATATTCAAAAAAAGCAATAACGAAAATTGGACAGAAGCTTACAAGGACGATGGCCAATGGATACAAGTATCTGCCAGTGAAAACATGCTGCACATTTGTCAGAATACACCCGGGAATAACCAAACAAGGATTATTCAATGGGATCCTGCAAGCAATGCTGTAAAACAAATTCTTGAAAACAGTAACCTCATCCCCTTACCGAGGGAAGCAAGTAGTTATAAAAATAAAATATTTGTTGCCGATTACAAAAATGGTGTAATCATTAAAGACAATGAAACGATTGAACAAATCAGCATCAACTCGCCTTCAGGTCCCCTCGATGGAGAGATGATATTTCAAAATAACAAACTATATGTAGCAGGAGGGAGTATAAATGAAGCATGGTATTATAAATTTAACCAATCTGGCTTTTTTGTTTATGATAATCAAGAATGGAAGGCATATAATAAAAATACTATCCCTTGGATGGATACACTTTTGGATATTATCACAATTGCAGCAGATCCTGCAACCGAAACCATTTATGCCGGCTCATACAGTGGTGGTCTCAGTGGACCCGGAGGTACAGTTATTAATGGTGGCGGACTTATTGAATTCAATAGTATTAATGATTATAAAATCTATAAGCAACAATCTGCTATTGAACAAATTCCCGGAGACCCGAGCTATAGAGTTAGCGGACTTGCTTTCGACAATAACCGGAACTTATGGTTCAGCAATTTTGGAGGCAGCAAGAATTTTGGTGTAAAAAAATCTGATGGGAGCTGGGTCAAGTTCAGAGTGCCTTTTATCATTTTTGATAATATGGTTGGAGGAATATTGATTGATGACTATAATCAAAAATGGATTCAAGTGCCACAGGGAAATGGTATTTTCATTTATAACCACGGATCATCTATCGATAATCCAAATGATGACCGATGGAAATGGTTCAAAACCGGTAAGGGAAACGGAAACCTTCCCGGGAATCTAGTACAAGCGATGGCTAAAGATAAAGACGGATTTATCTGGTTGGGTACAGATAAAGGAATAGGCATTATTCAATGTCCCGGTGAAGTATTTACAAGCAATGGATGCGAGGCATTTCAACCTGTCGTACAACAAGATAATTTTGCAGGTCTTCTTTTTGCAAATGAAGAAGTAAAAGCTATCGCTGTTGATGGTGCAAACAGAAAATGGGTAGGTACTA
>JBKDRQ010000112.1:0-5739 GCA_046341135.1 Bacteroidota bacterium | reverse complement strand
TGCCAATGACTCCGTTAGCGCCAACAAGAATTACTTTCTTTCCCTTTAAAGATTCCATTTTCTTTTTTTATATCAACAAACAGTTTAAATAATTGTTGATGCTAATATGTCAACCGCCATTCTGATCTTTCCCCATCAGTTGTATAAAAATCATCCTGCCCTAGAGCAAAAGGGGAATATATTTTTAGTCGAAGAATGGCTTTACTTCAGGCAGTATCCCTTTCACCAGCAGAAAATATTATTGCATCGCGCTTCCATGAAGTATTATGAAGATCTTCTTAAAAAAAAGCAATACTCCGTAACATACATTGACAGCAAAAATCCCGAATCAGACGTCCGAATACTGATTGGGAAGCTTTCAAAAGAAAATTATAAGGAGATTATTTATGTGGATCCATCAGACAACTGGCTAAGCAAGAGAACAGAAGGAGTTGCTTTGAAATTTTCGATGAAGACCCGCGTACTTGCCAATCCAAATTTTATTACAGACAAAAAAGATGCAGATCTTTTTTTTGAAAAAAAGAAAACTTATTTCCAGACAGATTTTTACATCCACCAAAGAAAAAAACTTAATCTGTTATTGGATGTACAGAAAAAACCGCTGGGCGGTAAGTGGACATTTGATGCAGAGAACCGGGAAAAATTACCCAAGCAAATCACCATACCTTCCATCAGGCTAACAAAAGAAAATTCCTTTCTGCAAGAGGCCAAAGCTTATGTACAAAAACACTTCAGCAGCCACTACGGCAGCACAGACGAATACTACTATCCGGTTACACACGCAGAAAGTGAAGCCTGGCTCACAGAATTTTTAGAAAGCCGTTTTGAAAACTTCGGAAAGTACGAAGATGCCATGGCTTCCAAAGAACATTTCCTTTTTCATTCGGCACTCACGCCGATGCTGAATATCGGACTGCTTTCTCCCAAGGAAATCATTGACAAAGCACTGGCTATGGCCGAAAAAAGATCAATCCCTCTTAATTCTACCGAAGGTTTTATTCGCCAGATTATTGGATGGAGAGAGTTTATACATATTGTTTACAACAAAGAAGGAAGCAAACAAAGAACAACCAACTACTGGGGCTTTAAAAGAAAAATTCCTTCGTCATTCTGGAATGGCACAACGGGAATCGATCCTGTTGATATTGTTATTCGCAAAACACTAAAGACCGGATACGCTCATCATATAGAACGCCTGATGATATTGGGCAACTTCATGCTGCTCTGCGAGTTTGATCCGGATGAAGTGTACCGGTGGTTTATGGAAATGTATGCCGATGCGTATGATTGGGTGATGGTGCCCAACGTATATGGGATGACGCAGTTTGCAGACGGCGGGCTGATGACTACAAAGCCCTATATCAGCGGGAGCAATTACTTGCAGAAAATGGGCGACTGGCCAAAGGGAGAATGGAGTGCAATTTGGGATGGATTATTCTGGCATTTTATGCACCAACAACGTAAATTCTTTTCTCAAAATCCCAGACTGGGCATGCTGCTGAAAACCTTTGACAAGATGTCGCCGGAAAAGAGAGAAAGTCATTTAAGCAATGCGAAAAAATTTTTAGCACAATTAGATCATCATGTCACTGCGTAAAAAACCATGGAACCGAACCAACCAGCCTGTTTACTCCATTTGCTCAGGAAATGAAGGTGCATTTAATATGCACATCATCAGTTATGTCACCCCCATCAGTATGGATCCGAAACAATATGTGGTAGGTATATATAAGGGGACAAAAACGCTGGAACTCATTGAAAAGAATCCGGTTTTTATTTTACAACTCCTCGAAGAAAAACAATCTAATCTGATCCAGCTTTTAGGAAAACAAAGTGGTCATACGACTAATAAAATGGAAAGACTTCGCAAGAGAAAATTATTATCCGAATGGAAGGATTTTCCCATTTTACAAGATACCCTTTCTGTTATCCAGCTTAAAGCATCTGCAACTTTAGAGGCCGGCGATCATCAAGTATTTTTATGTGACGTGATAGCATATAAAAATTTAAATGAAGGAAATCCTTTGACGCTGGATTATTTAAGAGAGAGGAAGATAATAAGAGGATGAAGAATGTTGTAGGTTATCAGTTGTCGGTTATGGGTTAACCACTGCCAACCGCCAACAAACAACTCTCTTATTCCAACCCAAAAATCCCTTTATTCAGCACCTGCAGTGTTTTGGTTTTAAATGAAGATGGCACCAGCAGCGATACATTGTGCGGACTTCCTCCGTAGCTGACCATTCGTACCGGAATTCCTTCCATGCTTTCAAACAGGCGGCTCAGGATTTTTTCAGTTTTCGCAATTTCATTACCCACCACAGACACAATGGTTTGATCACGGTCAACTTCTATCGTGCCGAGGGGATCCAGCTCTCTGAGGATTTGAGCCAGGTACTGATCACTGTCGATCGTAACTGATACGGCCACTTCAGAAGTCGTGATCATGTCTATCGGCGTTTTGTATTTTTCAAAGACTTCAAATATTTTTCTCAGGAAACCATATGCCAGCAACATACGGCTGCTCTTAATTCGGACAGCAATAATACCATCTTTAGCGGCAACGGCTTTAGCACCTACACTACCTGCTTCTTCAACGATAATAGTTCCCTTCGCATCCGGCTGCATGGTATTGAGCAGTTTCACGGGAACTTTTGTAAACTGAGCGGGCCATATAGAGGCAGGGTGTAAAATTTTCGCGCCGAAATAGGCCAACTCAGCGGCTTCATCAAAGCTCAGTTGCTCCACCGGCACCGTTTTACTTACCACACGCGGATCATTGTTATGCATCCCATCAATATCTGTCCATATCTCACACACACTCGCTTTGATGGCTGCTGCAATCAATGAAGCACTGTAATCGCTTCCTCCCCTTTTCAGATTATCCACCTCCCCTTTTGCATTGCGACAGATATACCCCTGGGTTATAAAAATTTTAATGGCTTCTTTTTGCTTCAATAAGGAAGATAACTTTTGGCTGATGATATCCAATGGGGGTTCATCATCGGCATCTATGCACATAAAATCGAGAGCCGGAAGTAATATATGATCAATACCTTGCTCTTCCAGATAGACAGAGAACATTTTAGTACTCATCAATTCACCCTGCGCCAGGATGTCTTTATTCAGCGCTTCATTAAATGATATTTTGAGGATGATATTCAGAAATTCAAAATGCTCCCCTATAATTTGGCTGGCTTTCAATTGAAATTTTGCATCCTTCAGCAGATGGACAATAAACTGGTCGTAGTGTTCTTTGAGTTTAGCAATGATAGCAGCGGCTTCTTCTTTTTTTCCGGCAGCCAGTGCATCGCCTATAGAAACCAATGTATTGGTTGTACCGCTCAGTGCACTTAATACAACTATTTTATTTTCTTCATCACGGGTAATCAAATCGGCTACCTGATGCATTCTCTCCGGCTTCCCTACAGAGGTGCCGCCAAACTTCATTACTTTCATCTTTCTAAGATTTATTTTAGATTAAAAACAAGCACATTACAACACTACAAGGAACGGATGATTTTTCTAAATGGAGACAATCGGAGGTGCAAAATTATAGCTTGATTCTGAATTTTTGTCCGAGTTGTGATAAATCTTCTATAACGGGCGTTAGCAAGGGAATGCCATTCGTTGATCTCTCCTGCTCCATCTGCCTTTCCGGATCACCTGGCACCAGCACTTTCGGTTGTCCGTCTACGGGAGTGGCATTTCTGAATCGGCGCAACCATTGATCCATATCTTTCTTAAAGTCATCTGCAGGTCTGAAACCATCTATGCGCATTGCTCCGAAAAAATGGCCAATCCCTTTACCGGGCTGATTTTCGGGCATGGGCACATACGCAGGGAACGGAGGCACCCAGGGACCATAATTGGCACCACTGAGGATAGCAGAAAAAATATCTACAACAGAACCGAGTGCATATCCTTTATGACTTCCATGTTCATGATCACTGCCCAAAGGAAGCAGCGCTCCGCCCTCTTTTAACGCATGGGCATTCACTGTTGAATCCCCTTGTGCATTTTGAATCCATCCTAACGGAGCATCATACCCTTTTCTTTGTAAGATTTCCAGCTTCCCGTTGGCTGCGGTAGTGGTGGCCATATCGGCCACAAAGGGAGCTTCTTCACCCGAAGGCACGGCTACGGCAACAGGATTGGTACCCAGTAAACGTTCCGTTGAAAATGTTGGAGCTACCAGTGCAGAAGCATTAGTCATAGCCATACCAATCATATCCTCCTTCAAAGCCATCATCGCGTGATAGCCGGCTATGCCAAAATGATTGCTGTTTTGAACACTGATCCAACCCGATCCGCAGTTTTTGGCTTTATCAATAGCCATACGCATCGCCTTAGGTGCCACCACTAAACCTAATCCTTTATCCCCATCTATGGTAGCGGTAGAAGGGCTTTCATGGAGTATACGGATATTCGGATTTGGATTGATTCTCCCGGTCTCCCATAGCCGAACATAACCGGACAGACGTGCAATGCCATGACTGTCTATCCCTCTGAGATCCGCGCTGAGCAATACGGTTGAAGCAAGACGGGCATCATCTCCGGTGCAACCCATTGACAAAAATATTTTTTCCGAAAAATCATATAAATGATGGAAAGAAAATACTGAATCCATAATCCGGCAACAGCTTAATTAGATAAGGGATTATTAGCAAGAATAATATCGATTATGCCTGAGCAGTAGGCCCACCAAACTGAAGGGGAATTTGAATATCCTCTAAATCTCTGATTGCCCCATTAGCCTGTTCATAGCGCTGGATATTCTCTGTTATTGCCTTCATAAGTCTTTTGGCGTGCTGAGGCGTAAGAATAATTCTGGACTTCACCTTGCTTTTAGGCATGCCCGGCATAACATTTACGAAATCTACTACAAATTCTGCATGGCTATGCGTTATAATAGCCAGATTTGCATATATCCCTTCTGCTACCTCTTCACTCATCTCGATGTTTAATTGATTGGGCACTTGTTGTTGCTCATCCATGATGCTGGTTTTAAACAAATATACAACCCCTTATTTGCATCTTATAAAAAACTTAAACCTGGCAAAAATAAACGATACTGAAACTCTGATACTATTATTGCATAATGTAAAAAAATAGTTTAATAGAAAAATAATTCTTACTTTAACCTTTATAACCAAAACAGCATCATCATTAATACAATGCTTCCTAAGATTCATACATTTAATTAACGCTATAAAATACCCGAATCATAAAAATGCCTGTTACTTCTTACAAACCTAAAACTCCAAACCTTAGCAGACTTGTTATTGATGGACAGTTTAGAATATGGCTTCCGGAATTTAAAAACCTGGAGATCTGTCTGACTCCCCTCCCCAAGACATTATACTTTTTTTTACTCAAACACCCCGAGGGCATCCGGTATAAAGAACTGCCGCCTCACCGGAAAGAATTATTGAGCATTTACTCAAAAATCGGAAATCGGCTGAATTTAGATCAGATGAAAAAAAGTATTAATGACCTAACTGATATGCGATCAAATTCCATTCATGAAAAATGTTCCCGGATCAGAGAATCCTTCTATTCCAAATTGACTCCGGTAATCGCAGATTACTATATTATTAACGGAACCAGGAATGAACATAAAAAAATTATCCTCCCAGCGTCGTTAATCATTTTCCCTGATAATCTATAACTTCTGCAAGGTTGTAGAACTATTTGAATTTCACAAATTAAATCAATCTTTACAAGAACAGGGCAAAA
>JBKDRQ010000111.1:0-4098 GCA_046341135.1 Bacteroidota bacterium | reverse complement strand
CTATTATATGTAGGATAACCAGGGTTGGGAATAAGTACTTTATCCCCCTCATTGAGGTAGGTCATGCAGATATGCATGATTCCCTCCTTGCTGCCTATTAAAGGTAAAATTTCTGTATCCGGATTGAGGGCAACCCCATACCATTGTTGATACCAATTGCAAATTGCTTTTCGTAAAACAGGAGAACCTTTATAAGATTGATAAGCGTGTACATTGGTGTGGGCACTTTCTTCCTGCAAGACTTTAATCACATCAGGATGTGGCGGTAAATCGGGACTGCCAATACCCAGACTAATGATCTGCTTACCTTGCTGATTAAGCTGATCAATCTCTCTGAGTTTTTGTGAGAAATAATATTCGCCTATTCCGTCTAATCTTTTTGCCGTCTGCATGAGTCCTATTATTTAATTTTTCCGCTTTTGTACACACCGTACACCTTATACTCCTGTGTTACTTTTTTGATAGCCTCACTTACTTTTTCGAATTGCTTTCTTGTATCAAATTCCATATCGGCATGGAAACTGTACTGAAAGTCGCTGCCGGGAATGGGGAAACTCTGCAGTTTGCTGAGATTGATGCCTTCTTCCGCAATTTTAGAAAGTACTTTCACGAGGCTTCCTTTAGAGTGATCCGTCACAAAATATACAGACGCCTTATTTGCATTTTCTACTTCTTGGGCAATATCCTCACGCTGCAAAATTAAAAATCGAGTATAGTTGTTTTTCATGGTTTGAATGGAGGGCGCAATAATTTCCAGCTCATAGAGTTCGGCTGCCAGCTTGCTGGCAATGGCTGCTATATGTTTGCTTTTATGCTGATGTACGTGCCTGGCACTTAAAGCAGTATCCTCCGATTCTACCAACTTCCATTTATACTGATCCAGAAAAGCGTAGCATTGTTGAAGCGCCATGGTATGTGAGTGCACCTCCCGAATGTCTTCCAGTTTAACTCCCGGATTCACCATTAGATTCTGCTTGATTTGAAGATAAACTTCCCCAATAATACTCAACCCGCTTTTTTTCAGCAGGTTGTAATTGGGGAGAATACTACCTGCAATAGAGTTTTCAATCGCCATAACCGCTCCATCGCTTTCTTTTTTATTGGCGCCGATTTTAACAACATCCCTGAAATTATCGCAGGGGATCACTTCAATTTGTTTACCTAAAAATTTACGGGCAGCTTCCTGGTGAAAGCATCCCGGATAGCCTTGTATGGTTACTTTATTGATCATAAAAAAAAGAAGTCCCGGTTTTTGTACCGGGACTTTATGTTGAGTTTTTGAAATTTATTTTTATCAACAAAAGGTACCCGGTACTCTCTTAAAAAAATAAAAGAAGTAAAAGCTAAACCAGGTATAAAATTGCTGAGTTGTCATATTCTAAAGGAGAACAAATATAAACATTAAATTGAAAAATGTAAATCTTTATAAAGAAAAAAGCCATTCTAAGAATAGAACGGCCGTTAACGATTGCTTGCCATATAGAAAAAGTTTATAAATCCCCGACAAGCTGAGGATCTCCGTCAGCTAATTACTTTTTAGTAGTATCAGCAGCAGGAGCAGCAGCAGCTGTATCAACAACAGCAGCAGCTGTGTCTACTGCAACAGCAGTTGTGTCAGCAGCAGGAGTAGTTTCAGTTTCGTTGCCACCACATGCAACAAATCCAAGGATTGCGAACGCTAATAAAAGCTTTTTCATTCTTTTTGGTTTAAATTTTTAAGATAATTATCGCAAGTTAATACAGGATTTCAAAAAAAGTAACCCCTGAGGAAATATTTTTTTTATTAACCCCCTCATTTGGGTTACTATTTTACCTTTACGGAATTAAATTTTTGCCGAGTGAACGTTGAACTGGATGAAATCGCCCTGCTGAAAGGGCTGGGGAACAATGACCGCCGATCGATAGAATTGTTATATGAGGCTAACTACCCTGCCGTACAGTCATTTATCCTCAATAATAATGGAACAGTAGATGATGCAAGAGATATATTTCAGGAGTCCATCATTGTATTATATGAAAAAGTGGTCTCCGGAAATTTCGAACTGCAGAGCAAGATAAAGACTTATCTCTATGCAGTTTCGAGAAGATTGTGGCTCAAAAGGTTACAACAAATGCAGCGGTTTGGAAACGTGCTGGAAGGGGCTGAAGACCTGATACCTATAGATGAAGACATGGAAGAGCAGCAAAGAAGAAATGAGGCATTTGCGCAGATGGATAAAGCGCTTTCTAAGCTGGGAGAACCCTGTAAAAGCTTATTAGAAGCATTTTATATACAAAAGAAACCTATGATGGAAATTGCTGATTCTTTTGGATATACCAATGCTGACAATGCAAAAAATCAGAAGTATAAATGCCTGATTCGGTTGAAAAAATTATTCTTTAACGACTTTAAAATAGTGTGAAGATGGAAGATTTGATAATCATGGAAACGGTAGAGAAATACCTGAATGGAGAAATGTCTGACCAGGAGCGCAGTCATTTTGAACATTTACGTTCTACCAATCCCGAAATAGATCAATTGGTGGTAAGTCATGCCCTCTTTCTCCATAGTCTGAAACATTATGGATCTGTACGGGAGCTTAAACACAATTTGCACGAAGTGCACCTTCAATTGTCAGATCAAGGACGGATACAGCAAATTGAATTGAGCAATAAGACCAAAGTCATCAATTTCTGGAAGCGATATCGGAGAACCATCAGCATCGCTGCTTCCATTGCGGGCATTACCGCTATATGTATGAATGTGATGACTATTCTGATTGCGCCCAAAAACAATAATCGTCAGGTACAGGAATTAGTTAAAACGGTAGATGCCATTCGTAATAAACAAAAGCAGCAGGATAAACAAATCAATCATATTGCCAATGCCACCAAGTTACCTTCGGATAAATCTATCACCGGCATAGGTTCTGCTTTTATTATTCACGAAAAGGGTCTGCTGGTTACCAATTCCCATGTTATCAGAAATGCGAAAGGAGCTATTGTCACCAATCATGAAGGAGCTGAATTTGCTGCGAACATTATCTTCAATGACCCGGCACGCGATATTGCGATTTTGAAAATTGAAGACAAAGATTTTAATACCCTCAAATCAATTCCTTACGGATTCAGGAAAAAACAAACGGAAATGGCAGAGGCGATATTCACGCTCGGCTATCCCGATAACAAATTTGTTTATGGTGAAGGATATCTTAGTGCGCTGACCGGACATGACGGAGATACCATCAACTGCCAGATTGCAGTTGCCGCTAATCCCGGCAATAGCGGAGGGCCTGTTTTTAACAAAAATGGTGAAGTCATCGGTATGTTAAGTACCAGAGAAATGCATTCTGAAGGCGTGGTTTATGCAGTAAGAACCAAATACATCCTCCAGGCATTGCAGGAATTAAAGAATTCTGAGCCAGAATTGAAGAATGCTAAAATCAATGTTGATTCCAGAGTGAGAGGAATGGATAAAGTACAACAGGTAAAACAATTTGAGGATTATGTTTATATGCTGAAAGTATACTAAACCCAAACACCCGATATTATAAAAAAAGGATCTTCAATGAAGATCCTTTTTAATTTATGCTTTGAGGTAATTACCATTTGTCGACTTCCTCAGATGACCCACTGTTACTTTCAGGGTCAACGGAACCGGATGAAGTATTTTCTCCGGACTGATAACCGGTGGATAGATTGCTTCCTGCATCCTCATCTCCGGAAGAAGGAGCATCTTCATGATTGAATGCATCAAAATCAAAATCCGGCATCAATTCAGTTTTAACGTAATCAACTGCTTCGCTAAGTCCTTTAATGAACTTATTGAAATCTTCTTTATAAAGGAAAATCTTGTGACGATCATAACCTTCCCCGGTAAAGCGTTTACGGCTCTCCGTTATAGTAAGGTAATAATCATTACCGCGAGTGGATCTCACGTCAAAGAAATAAGTTCTTCTTTTACCTGCGCGGACTCTTTTGCTGTAAATGCTGTCCGAACGATTTTCATTGTTTTCGTACGCCACTGCTAAAATGTTTTAATTCAATAACTTAAAAACACAGACAAAGATATATTTCTTTTTGAATCGGCAAAATTTTTACTATCAATTGTTTGTCAGC
>JBKDRQ010000110.1:0-4505 GCA_046341135.1 Bacteroidota bacterium | reverse complement strand
CCCTGGGTTTGAGTGAGTACTATGCCGGAGATAAAATCACAAAGCTGGGTTACGCAAGACCTTAAATTCATTCATCCCACACCAATGCACTCGCACCCAGTATGGCGGCATCAGCTTCCTGCAGATTACTGAATACCACTTTTACTTTATTCTTGAATACTTTAATCAGATTTGCTTCCATAGCTTCTACGGTAGGATTCAAAATTAAATCTCCCGCCTTGGTTAATCCGCCAAACAATACAATGACTTCAGGTGAAGAAAACATTACAAAGTTGGCCAAAGCTTCTCCCAGTATCTGTCCGGTGAATTCAAATATGCGGTTGGCAATTTTATCTCCTTTAATAGCGCATTCGTAAACAGTCTGACTGGTCAGCTCATCAATGGAATAGTTTCTTAATAAGCTCTCTGTATCAGGCTCATTGGTCAGATATTCAATCGCGGTTTCTCTTACGCCGGTAGCGGAAGCATAGGCTTCCAGACTTCCCTTGATGCCGGTGCCCTTGTGTAAGCGGCCACCCGGACGAATGATGGTGTGTCCGAGTTCTCCTGCAAATCCATCATGTCCTAATACAATCTTCCCATCAATCACAATACCGCTGCCAACACCAGTGCCCAATGTAATCGTGATGAAATGTTTTTTACCTTTTGCGCAACCATAAATCATTTCACCCATCGCTGCTGCATTGGCATCATTGGTCAATCTTGTATGTAACCCGAATTTTTCCTCGAGCATCTTCGCCATAGGAATAATCCCTTTCCATTTCAGATTGGGCGCGTATTCTATCGTGCCTGAGTAATAATTTCCATTGGGAGCGCCTACGCCAATTCCAATAAAATCTTCTTTCTTGCCGTGGCGGATTATCATGGGCCAAAGCTTCGCATATAAATCATCAATAAATAATGAAGCTACTTCGTGCTCGTTGGTAGGAATGCGATCCTGTTCCAGTATATGTCCGTTATTATCTACAATGCCGAATTTGGTGGTAGTTCCTCCAATATCTATACCGATGGCTAATTTTTTTTCCATGCCGCAAATATCTGTTTAATGTGCTGAATTTGTATTTTCTGTTTCGTAATCTATGCCTTGATTATATAAAATATACTTCACCCTCCAGGCAAAAAATGCCAAATATCCAAAGCATAAGACAGCGACCCAATAGGATTGATGAATGCCTAATAAATCAGCCAGTTTGCCCTGAATAGGAGGGATGATGCCTCCGCCCAAAATCATCATAATCAAAAACGCAGACCCCTGCGTAGTGTATTTTCCTAGGCCGGCAATAGAAAGAGAAAAAATACAGGGCCACATGATAGAGCAGAATAATCCACCACTCAAAAATGCATAGATGGCGAGTTTGCCTGTAGAAAATAATCCAATCAACATCGCCAACACACCAAGTACACTAAACAACATCAGTGAACGTGCGGGTTTGTCTTTTGCTACAAAGAAAGCAGCGATTTGAACAAACACAAAAATGATATAACCATACAGCTCGCGCATGTCATAGCCGGCCATTGTATTGGCAAAGAGGATTACTGCGTATGCGATAAGTGGCACTACAATCAATAAGATTTTTTTTCTTTGAGGGGATAGTTGAAAGGCACTGATGGCACCAGCCCATCTTCCAATCATCAGGCTGCCCCAGTACATGGATATGAACGGCGCAATTTGTGAAGAAGGATATCCGCCAAAATCTTGTTGTTTTAATAATTCACCCAGATTACTTCCTATAGCCACTTCCACGCCCACATATACAAATATGCCCAACATGCCGAGGATCAGCTGCGGATATTTCATGGCGCCCCAGCCGGCCGGATTTTTTTGTGCACGCAGGTTGGCGAAAATTAATCCACCTACAACAGTTAGTAGTGCAGCCGTCAGCCACCTCATTCTGCTTTGTTCCAGCGGTAATCTGATCGTCTCCATTTCTTTTTGCAGTGACTGTATCTGTTCACCTGCATCTTGTATGATTTTAATGTCGGTCTTTTTCAGTTCATCCACTTTTTCCTGAAGTACGATGATATTTTTTGCAGGTTCACTTTGATAACTTTTGAATACGGGCACGAAGCATACGGTTAGTAAAATGGTGATGGTAAGCAATGTTCTTAATGCTTTATTTTCTTTCTCTGTTTTTTCTGAGCTGATGCCGGCAGGTACTTTTTTGGAAAAGAAAAATAATGCAGCAGCACCTATAAATAAAATTCCAACGCCGACGTACAGAATAATAACCTTGCTTAAGGGAAGTGATTGAATCTGTTCATCCGTGATGGCAGCAGAAGTGCCGAATAATGCAAAGGCTACTACCAGCGGACCGATGGTGGTTCCTAAAGAATTTATTCCTCCTCCGAGATTTACCCTACTGGTGCCGGTTGCAGGATCACCCAGTGAAATGGCAAAGGGTTGGGCAGATGTTTGCTGCAATGAAAATCCAAGTGCCACAATGAATAAACCTGTGAGCATACCCGCAAAGATGTTTGCATTCACCGCCACAATCATCACCGCTGCACCAAAGGCAGAAAACAATAAACCATATACAATACTCTTTTTATACCCCCAGAAACCTACCGGATCTTTTCCGGTGAATGTTCCTACGGCGAAGAGCAACAGGGCGCCTACATAGTAAGCAGTATAAAATGCAAAATCAATCAGCTGGCTTTGAAATTGATCCAGCTGAAAATAATGTTTACAAAAAGGGATGAACACACTGTTGCCGGCAGCAATAAATCCCCAGAAAAAAAATACGGTAACCAGTGTACTTAAAGCAGAGTAGTTAGTGGGTTGGTTTTTTGTTTGCATATAATTCGTTCTATTGAATCTTTTAACTATCGATTTTCGATGAGGATTGGAAATTACGGTTTTTTTCACACAACGTAACAAAGAGAACAAAGTCGCAAAGGGCGTCATGTTGAGCGTCAGCGAATTTATCCCGAGCGCAGTCTCGTGGAACATCTCTTGATAAACTCAAAAGTTAAAGTTCAAAACCATTTAGCTTTTGGATTTTACCTTTTGAATTTTGACTTCAAGATGAGATCCTTCGCTTTCGCTCAGGATTTCGTTAGCAGATGTGTGGTGTCGGCAAGGCAGAACGCGCGGAGCGATCGTGTCTGCCTAGATTTTTCTTTGGTTACTTTCTTTGTAGCAATGACAAAGAAAGTAACAATAAACTTTACGGATGAGTGACACGTCGGCACAGGTCTGGAGAACCTGCGCCAGTAAAGCTTATAATTCCAATCATTTTTTTGGTGTCGCATCAACAAGTTACTATATTGAAAAAAATATTACAGCTGTGAACATATTACATGTGAGTGCGGAGTGTTACCCTGTAGCAAAAGTGGGTGGCCTTGGAGATGTGGCCGGTGCATTGCCCAAATATTTAAATAAGGAAGGGCATCATGCCAAAATGGTGATGCCCATGTATCGTACCCGCTTTTTAAATACCCACGAATGGGAAGTGGTGCATAAAGGGTATACCAACCTGGCAGATTATCATTTTGATTATACCATCATTCGGGAGAAATCGGATCTGCTCGGCTATGAATTATATCTGGTGGATATTTTCGGATTATTAGACAGAGAAGGTATTTATGGGTATGATGATGATGCGCAACGATTTATTGCTTTTCAGATTGCTGTAGTGGATTGGTTGTCCAGCTGGGCATATTATCCTGACATTATTCACGTGCATGATCATCACACCGCATTGATCCCTTTCATCATCCAGTATTGTTATCGTTATCAGCATCTTTCACAAATTTCTACAGTGCTCACTATTCATAATGCCCAATATCAGGGATGGATGGGATGGGAAGCTGCTACTTTTTTACCCCCTTACGATACATGGAAAAGAGGATTGCTAGAATGGGAAGGGAAGGTTAATCCGCTTGCATGTGGTATTAAATGCGCCGGCAAGGTAACCACCGTAAGCTGGTCTTATTTAGAACAGCTCAAGCATAACAGCAACGGACTCGAACCATTGTTTGAATATGAAAAAGGAAAATGTTCAGGTATATTAAATGGTATTGATGCAGAAGTATGGAATCCGGCAGCGGATCATTATTTGAAACATGATTATACGGCAGCAACGGTAAGGGAAGGAAAAGAAAAATGTAAGAAGGAGTTGTGTGAGATTTTCGGACTCTCTCTCGCAAAGCCTTTGTTTATTTTTATCGGAAGACTGGTAGGAGATAAGGCGGCCGATTTATTACCATCAGTTATTGGAGATAGTTTTTATCATATTGGAAGGAAGATGAATTTTCTTGTTCTCGGAAGCGGAGATTCTGCTATCGAGGGACAACTAAATGCGATGAATGCTTATGCGGAAAGTGATTATAGTTGTTATATTGGTTATAATGAAGGGCTGAGTCATCTGATGTATGCAGGCGCAGATTTTCTGTTGATGCCCAGCCGGGTTGAGCCTTGCGGCTTGAATCAGATGTATGCCTTAAGATATGGCACCATACCACTGGTACGCAATACAGGTGGGTTGCGGGATACAGTAAAAGAC
>JBKDRQ010000109.1:0-3472 GCA_046341135.1 Bacteroidota bacterium | reverse complement strand
ATATTATATCACCAATCAGTCTGTTTATTTTACGCATAACCGACTCCACGATTTCCTCAGCATATTGATTTTTTAACAATCGCTCTACCTTGTCGGCTGCAAATTTTATTTCTTTACGAATTTCTGCCTCCATACCAATTTTAATATGAATTGGAAGAATCATAGAAACAGCCGGTCGGTAGTGAGGTACCGACATTACTTCATTAATTTCAGGGAAACTGTTTGTTTTCATTTTATAAAATATTAATGCCTGCAAAGTAATCGGTGATATGATCTTTGAAGCTGAGCGTTATCAAAAAGAAACTTGATACAGATCATAAAAAAAGCCCCCCGGATTCGGGAGGCTTTAAGACTTATTTAATGACTTCAAAAATTACTTTTTAGCATACATTACTTCCTTCACAATTTTCACTGTGCGTGGGATATCCGGCAAATAGGCAGCTACCAGATTCGGCGCATAGTGCATGGGCGCATCTGCACTGGTAATACGACGTATAGGCGCATCGAGGTAATCAAACCCTTCTTTCTGAATTCTGTAAGTAATTTCTGAAGAAACAGAACACATCGGCCATTGCTCTTCAACAATAACCAGACGATTGGTCTTTTTTACACTTTCCAGAATGGTAAACCAGTCGAGCGGACGAATCGTTCTGAGGTCGATCACTTCTGCTTCTATCCCCTCTTTCGCCAGTTCTTCAGCAGCACCTAATGCCACTTTCATCATTTTATTGAAAGAAACGATCGTAACATCTCTTCCCGGACGTTTCACATCAGCTTTACCTATTTCAATCAGGTATTCTCCTTCAGGCACTTCTCCTTTATCGCCGTACATCACTTCGCTTTCCATGAATACAACGGGATCATTATCACGAATGGCTGCCTTCAATAATCCTTTCGAATCATAGGGCGTTGAGGGAGAAATCACTTTTAAGCCGGGAATATTGGCATAGTAACTTTCAAAAGCAGTGGAGTGTTGTGCCCCTAATTGTCCGGCACTTCCATTAGGACCGCGAAATACAATCGGACAACCTACCTGTCCGCCACTCATAGCGAGCATTTTCGAAGCGGTATTCAAGATCTGATCAAGTGCAAGAACCGCAAAGTTCCAGGTCATAAACTCTACGATGGGGCGAAGTCCGTTTTGTGCAGAGCCCACGGCTACCGCGGCAAATCCCAATTCAGAGATAGGTGTATCAATCACACGCTTATCGCCAAATTCATCCAGCATACCCTGACTTACCTTATAAGCCCCGTTGTATTCTGCTACTTCTTCCCCCATCAGGTAAACACGGTCATCTAATCGCATTTCTTCCTGCATGGCTTCTCTTAGCGCTTCGCGCATGGCTATTGTTCTCATGAGAATAATATTTAGGGGATATCAAGTCTTTGCTTTGCCTATCCCATTATAACCGATTGATTTGCGGGGCAAAATTATTGGATGTCAGCCAAACCCCCAAAAGCTGTTATTCTGTCCTAAAAAGGCAACCCCGCCAGCCGGGAATACAATTCCTGGCAGACGGGGATTACCTTTCTGTTCAATCATCATCAAGGGCGATCCCGATTAGAGAACCGGACATCTTACCTTATCTAGAGAAGAATTTCTGGAATTTAAAAATGTTTTGTAAGAAAGGGTTACTTCTGCACCGCCGCGGAACTGAGAAGCCGTTGAAAGCTTGCTGATATTGATATCATAAGTAACACCCAGGCTCACTTTCAGATAGTCCAGTTTCACAACTGGAATTACTGCATCCTGCAAACGATGAAATACCCCAAAGCTGATAGAATAGTTAGGCTCTTCAATTTGCTCCATCAGGTTATGCTTATACAACAAGCCGCCCTGCGCTACTGAGTTGCTTCCTTGCTGAAAATAATCGGCATAAATAAAAAGTTGATCATAATCCGTAACATTGGCAGAAAGTCCGCCATTAATAGCAATTTTTTTATTCAGACGTACATCTACGTTCTGATTGAAAGCCACTTTAGGCTGATTAAAATGCGAGTAAGCTGCCCCTAAGTAAAATTTATATTTATAACCCAAATCTCCGCTGATGGCCATACCTGCTGTCATATCCCAGTAGGTTGTATTTGTATTGGTAAAAGTTTGACGTGTAGGATTGGTTTGGCTATAAGAACCATTCACAAACTGATCATCAAATTTCATTTTGGATGCATCGAAACGTTGTTGAACGATACCGCCCATAAAGCCGGCAGATAAAAATAAATTTTTATACTGACTCAAAGATTTGTGAAAAGTAAATGAAGGAAGTACTTGTGTTTTACCCAATTTAGCATCGCCCGCCACATCATTGGTAACGATTAAACCAAGGCTATAAAAATTATCAGTGAATTCATTGATGCCAGATTTGGTTTCCAAACCAATACCGGTGGTACTGTTCTGGCCGAGCATCTGACGCCATTGAGAACGATAAATAGAGGTAATGCGTACATCTCCTTTAAATATTCCCGCCAGTGCAGGATTGCGCAAAGCAGGCATTTCATAAAACTGAGAGAAGTTAATGTCTTGTGCATTTGCCGTATATGCAAATAGCAGAATAGCGATTTTTAAGATTGACTGTTTCATAAGATAAGGATTTGGATGATGAAGGATTGATTGATTTTTTTACATTTTGTTTTATTTGATGATGGTTATATTGCCTTTGTAAGTAAACGGAGTACCGTTGGAGCATTCCACTTCCAGCATATACACATAAACTGCAGGGCCTGATTCCTGTCCTTTAAATTTCCCGTCCCATCCGTTCGAAGGATCATTGGGCTGGAAATTATAACGCTCGAACACCATTTCGCCCCAGCGATTGAAGATTCGGAAATAACGAACCTTGCTAATGCCACGCGCACGCACCATCAACATATCGTTAATCCCATCTCCATCAGGCGTGAATCCGTTCGGAATGAAGACCTGACTATTTTCACAAAACACCTTGAAGCTGATGGTATCTTTTACTACACAACCATAGTTAGTGGTTGCAGTTGCAGTATACGTAATATTGTTGCCCGGTGAAGCCAGAGGTTCTGCACAATCGCTGCAGCTGAGATCGTTAGCAGGCGTCCAGCTCCATGTTTTAACAGGGCCATTGGTCACCACAGGCTTGATCTTAAACGGAGTACCTGTATTGAGTATCTGATCTTCGCCAAGCTCAATGGATGGAATATTTCCCACGCCGATTCTAACATAAGCCGTATCGGAAAAACATTGATTGTCTTTACCAATTACTCTGTAAGTAGTGCTGATTGAAGGTGTAGCTACCGGTGTGCCGCTCAACGGATTGCTTAATCCGGTTGCAGGCAACCATGAATACGATTCAGCGCCAGAGGCAGACAACTGAATAGATTTACCTATACAAATACTATCGCTCTTGCTTACACTGATCTTAAATGGTTGTTTCACATTTACCGTAACCGTATCAAAACGATAACAACCATTTGCGCCTACACCTTTCACTACATATTGAGT
>JBKDRQ010000108.1:0-4788 GCA_046341135.1 Bacteroidota bacterium | reverse complement strand
CACACAAATACCTCCAGTCGTAATTATCAGCCTCATAAGCTCCTGCAGCTTTAATAGGTTTATCGAGTATTTTTTTATTCAGGATTCCCTCATTAATCAATCGCTCTCTCGCTTCGTGTATGCGCTCCCGTAAAGCAGGGTGCTCCATCCACTTTTTCTGCGGAGGTTCATATCCAACCTTATCGGTTCGCCACACAATGGATTCCGGAAGTTTATCTTTCATGACATTACGCAAGATCCATTTGGTAAACCCGTAATGAATTTTATAATGCGCAGGCAAAGAAAATACGAACTCAACCAATTCATGGCTTAAGAATGGCAACCTCAGCTCTCTTCCAAAAGCCATACTGTTTCTGTCTGCATAATGCAGCAACTCCCCCAATCCCTGCTGCATCGTATTAAAATATAAAATGTCATTTAGTTTGCTGACAGGAGGTTTATAAACAGAATAATATTTATCGTAATGCGCATGTATATAATCAGGATGCAGATGCGGATGCATCAGTATTTTTTTTCTTTCCCGCTCTTCCAGCGCTGCGTTGGCAACTACCGGAAACAAAGCCGCCATATAATTGGGAAATCCCCAAGTAAACGCAACATTATTTTGCTGCAACCGAATGCGCTCCTGCATGGCAAAACCATATCTGAATCTTGCCACCTGCTCCTGTAAATACCAGTGTACATATCTGTTGTACCCGGCCAATGTTTCATCTGCCCCCTGTCCATCAATCAATACCGTTACTCCTTCTTTAGCTGCCAGTTCCATTACTTTATACTGCGCATATACGCTTGCCGAAGCAAAGGGCTGCTCCTGATAATAGCAGAGTCGATCCCAATCATCCATCAACCCCTCTAATGAAGGAGTAACAGTGTGATGGATTAAACCAAATTGCTGAGATACGCGCTCAGCATATAATTGCTCATTCTTTTCATAACCAGGAAAGGTTGCCGTAAAAGCATGTCTGCTGAAATTGGTTGAGTTGCCCTGGACAATTGCACTGATCATCGCAACAATGGAAGAACTGTCCAGCCCCCCGCTTAAGGAAGTGCCAACCGCCACATCACTCCTTAGCCTTCGCATGACGCTTTGCCTGAATAAATACGCAAACTGCTCAGAGGCTTCTTCTTCCGTCATTTTAACTGTCATTTGCTTATCCAGATCCCAGTACAGGTTGACAGAAAAATGTTGTTCTTTCAGCCGATAAAGACCATAATGCCCCGGAGGAATCTGGTCAATGTCTTTATAAAAAGTCAGACTTGCATCGAGGGCATTTTGGGTATGCCCGTTTGAAAGATAGCCGAGCAACAGCAGATGATTCCAGCTGCGGTTGATGCCTGCTGCCCAGAGGGCTTTGCATTCGCTGGCAAAAAGAAAACTTCCATCTTTATACGAATAAAACAAAGGCTTTTCCCCAAAGCGATCGCGTGCCAGAAACAGCTCCTGCTTCACTTCATCCCATATCCCAAAAGCAAACATACCCTCCAGCTTCTGCAAACATTCAGACTGCCAGCAATCATAGGCAGCAGCCAATACTTCCGTATCAGAGGATGTATTAAAGGCATATCCTTTTTGAATAAGTGCTGTCTTTAATTCGGGATAATTATAAATCTCTCCGTTAAATACAAGTGTGTACCTCGAAGTATACATGAAAGGCTGCGCAGCAGCAGCAGATAAATCAATGACAGCCAAACGGCGATGGCCGAATGCCACCGTTCCTTCCGCATTCCTCCAGTAACCCTCTCCGTCGGGTCCGCGATGTTGCAATGCATTCGTCATGTTGGTCAGACGATGCATGTCTGTCTGACTAGAATCATGAGAGAGAATTCCGGCAATACCGCACATAACGTAAAGATGCGGAAAAATTACCAGCTTATCGGCAAGGATACAAGCTGATCATCCCAGGCCATAACCAGCTTAACGGACTTTTCATTTGTTTTTTCAAAAACCATACTAAAAGCTTCCGTAATTTCTGTGGTTCTTGCGATGGGACAATCCATGCGTACCACATCCTTATTGATATCGTATTTAAAAGCACCCCACACATCCAACTCTGTATTCAAAATAACCGTCCAGCTCTGATCTTTTTCAATGGCATACATCGTATAACGCCCCTTTTTGATTTTCTTATTATCGATTTTAACCTCTCTGAAAAATTCTATCTCTGTAGCCTCATTGGCTCCTAATCGCCAGATTTCTCCCTTCTTTACCAGCTCTTCAAAAACTTTCCTTCCCATCTTTTGCGGACGACTATAAATCACTCTTGCCACCAATGGCTCAGGCGTTTTGTTAGGCTGAATCTTTGACACGGGATAATTCACCGGATAATAACTCATATCCATCGGTGATTTGTCAAGCTGCGGCATTTTCGAAGAAGACTGAGCCATAAGACCCGAGATGCCGGCAGAAAAAAGAAGCATTAAAAGAAATTTCATCTTCAAATATTTGGAGACAAAATTAATTGAAAGCCGCTTGCGGTTGATCAGCGCTATGCATGTTTTTCATCAGAAGTGAAGATTTATCCGTAATATAACATTGTAAAAATCACCCATGAATAGAAATCCCATCTATCACACGGCCAGCGAGGCCATATCCATTATTCAAAGCGGCATGCGCATATTTGTACAAGGTAGTGCACAAACGCCTCTGTATTTATTGCATGAGTTGGCCAAACAATCGGATCGTTTGCGAGATGTGGAGCTCGTATTTATAACCGTACAGGGAGATATTCTGGTGGATCGTCCTGAGTACAGCGATCATTTTCATATCAATTGTTTATTCGTAAGTGATAGTGTGCGAAAAGCTGTTCAGGAAGGTCGTGCAGATTTTGTTCCGGCATTCCTCAGTGATATTCCGGATTTTTTCAATAAAGGAATTCTCCCGATTGATGTGGCACTGATACAGGTTTCACCTCCCGACCAACATGGATATTGTTCGCTTGGTCTGAGCGTAGACATCGCAAGATCGGCCGTCAATACCGCTAGGTTTGTGATTGCACAGGTAAATCCGAAAGTGCCCCGCACACACGGAGACAGCCATATGCATATTAATCAATTCACGCACCTGGTATATGCCGAAAGAGATTTACCCGAAGTGAATTATGCAGAAAGAGTGAGTGAAGAAGAGAAAAAAATCGGTCAGCATATTGCCGGATTGATTGATGATGGCAGCACCCTGCAGTTGGGCATTGGTACGATTCCTGATGCCGTACTCGGCGCATTGCATCAGCATAAAAATCTGGGTGTTCATACGGAAATGTGCAGCGACGGTATCATTCAGCTTCTTGAAAAAGAAATCATCAATAACACACAGAAAAAAATCCACCCCAACAAAACCGTAACCGGATTTGCCATCGGAACAAAAAAACTATATGATTATGTTAATGATAATCCGGCTTTTGTTTTTTTGGATATTGATTATGTGAATGATCCGAATGTGATTCGGAGAAACCCAAAAATGATTGCCGTCAACAGTGCCATTGAAGTGGACATAACCGGACAGGTTTGCGCTGACAGTATCGGTACCTATCAGTATAGTGGCATTGGCGGACAGATGGATTTTATGAGAGGGGCGGCACTGAGTGAAGGAGGTAAGCCCATCATCGCACTTACATCAAGAACTAAAAAAGGGGACAATCGGATTGTGCCTTTTCTGAAAGAAGGAGCCGGCGTGGTTACTACACGAGGACATGTACATTATATTATTACGGAATATGGCATTGCGTATTTATATGGGAAAAACTTGAGACAGCGAGCGAAGGCATTAATCGATATTGCTCATCCGGATGACAGAGCGATGCTGGAGAAAGCCTGCTTTGAAAGGTTTAAGATATTCCCATAAATAATGTTGTCTGCTTCGCAGTTGTCCGTTGTCATTTTACTTAATTATCTTTCATCAATTCCTGTATATATCCGGACTCATAGCCTTTCTGCAACAGATAATCCCGAATTTTTTTCTTACGGATGAAATGATTCTTCTCGCTTTTCAAAGAGCGTTCTTTTTCTTCAAACAACTCTTTTAGGATTTTTACGTAATCCGCTTCATCAATTAATAACAGCGCTTTATTGATACATTGTTCGCTGATCTGTTTATATTTTAGCGCGTAACGAATCTTGATTCTCCCCCATTTTTTATTGCGAAAATGTCCGCCGGCAAATTGTTCGGCATAACGTTGTTCATTGAGATAGTTGTTTTCAATCAGATAAGACAGAATTTCATCTGATTCGGCCTGGGTTAATCCGTATTCAAATAATTTAGACTTCACTTCACTATGACACCTCTCCTGATACGCACAGAAATGTTTTATTTTTTCCTGTGCCTGTGAGGGAGTCAGCTTTATTTTGTTCATGAAATAAATTACAGATTATATGTAAAATTAGTATTAAGATATCTCATGTCAAGTAACAGTTAGGCGCAGGTCTGCAGACCTGCGCCAGTAATTACAAAACATTTAACCGCCTACAGATAACCGACAACCGACAACTTCATCTACTTTTGCGCCATGCGCATCCTGCTTACCACGCTCAATGCGAAATATATTCACATGAATCTGGCCATACGGATTTTGTATGAACTCAATCATACGCAGCCCGGACTAGAGTGGAAAGAATTTACCATCCGACAACAACCCGAAGAAATAGCTAAAGCCTGTGCTGCGTATGATGTCGTGGCATTCAGTTGCTATATATGGAATATTACACAAACACTGAAATTGGCTACTGCCGTAAAAAATATCAATCCAAATTGCAAAATTTTATTAGGTGGGCCTGAAGTGAGTTACGACTGGCAGG
>JBKDRQ010000107.1:0-5814 GCA_046341135.1 Bacteroidota bacterium | reverse complement strand
AAGCCAAACAGGATGCACAGAACAAAGAAATTACGGGCCTTGCTCTGCCACAGATTTCGGGCACGGCACAGGCGGCGCATTACCTTACTTTACCAATGGTACTGTTCCCAAGCCAGGGTAGAACGGATATTTATAACGTATTGAGTCAGGAAGGTGTAAAAGACGGAAATGGTAATGCTATTCAGCCCAAAAGAGAATTTTTTGTTCAGGAATTTTCATTTGTACAACCCTGGAGTATCAATGCAGGTGTTACTATGAATCAACTGTTGTTTCAGCCGGAAGTGTTTACCGGATTGATGGCGCGCAGAACTCTGATGGATTTCGCTTCTAAAAATATTAAAGTCGCAGAGGACAAAACCATCGAACAGGTACAAAAAGCGTATTATCAGGTGTTGATTGCCCAACAACAAAAAGAGGTACTGGATAAAACCATTACAAGAATTGAAAAGCTCTATGCCGATCAGCAACAACTGTATAAAAACGGATTTATTGAGAAACTGGATCTAGACAAAACAACCGTTTCACTCAATAACATTAAATCTACCCAAACCCAACTCAGGAATCTTATTGAACTGGGATATGCTTCCCTCAAATTTGCTACCGGTGTGATGCAGGAAGATACCCTTACGCTTACAGATGTACTTAATGATGAACTGATCAAACAAAACCTTTTGGAAGAAGAAGTAGATTATGAAAACCGAAGCGAAATGCAACTGTTGCAGACCGCAGAAAAACTCGGAAAGATCGATCTCAAAAGATATCAGCTTGGGTACATACCCACTATCGCCTTCTTCTATCAGTTTCAGCAGCAAGGCCAGCTCAATAAAAACTTCTCTGCCATCAGAGGAAGCGATTGGTTCTGGTTTAATTCCAATCTGATTGGCTTAAGTATTAACGTTCCCATTTTCGATGGGCTGCAAAAAAAATATCAGATCGATCAGGCGAAGATTGCGCTCCAGAAAACCCGCAACAGCAAAGAACAGTTTCGTCAGGCTGCTGATCTCGAACATCATGCTTCGCGCATCAACCTGAGAAATGCCATTTTGAATATGGATATGCAAAAGAAAAATCTGCAACTCGCAGAGCAGGTATATCAAACCACCAAAAAGAAATACGAACAAGGACTCGGTAATACTTTTGAAGTACTTCAATCAGATGCGGAATTACAACGTGCTCAGGGCAGTTACTTTGATGCATTGTTCAATGCCGTCATTGCAAAAATTAATTTTCAAAAAGCTATTGGTAAACTCAGATAAATCATAATAATATGAATCGGTATTTTATTTTACTCTCTTCTCTGGTGGTTGTGATGCTCATCACCTCATGCGGAAATGGAAAATCGTCTTCCTCTCTTGAAAGCAAGAAGCAGGAACTGGAAAAAATCAAAAAACAGCAAACCGATCTGGCTGCTAATATTCGTAAGCTGGAAGAAGAGATAGCATCGCTTGATACAGCTGCCACATCCGGCAAAGGGAAACTGGTAGCAACGGCGCCGGTATCAGTGGAAGATTTCACCCACTATATCGATCTGCAGGGAAAAATTGATGCAGACCAGATATCTTATATCGCACCGCCAAATGGACAAGGAGGTGTAGTTACTGAACTCTATGTGAAAGAGGGAGATCTGGTTAAGAAAGGACAACGTGTGTTGCAAATGGATGACCGTTTGCTCAGACAGCAGATCAAAGTAAGCGAAACGCAATTAGGTCTTGCCAGGGAACTCTATCAACGTACCAAAAATTTATGGGAACAAAATATCGGCTCAGAAGTGCAACTGCTGCAGGCAAAAACGCAGGTAGAAGCACTGGAGAGAAGTATTGCTACGGCGCAGGAACAAATCAGACAATTTGCTGTAAGTTCTCCTGTAGAAGGAGTCGTTGATCAGGTTAATGTAAAAGTAGGCGAACTGTTTACCGGTGCTAACCAGTTGGGATATCAGATCAGGGTCGTCGATAACCGCGAATTAAAAGCGATTGTTGAGGTGCCGGAAAATTATATGAGTCGTGTCAAGACTGGTGTGGAAGTATTGATTGAAGTGCCCGACATGAATAAAAGTTTTAAGAGCAACATCCGCAGAACTTCGCAGATCATCAACCCCAATACGCGCACCTTCACTATGGAAGCAACCATTCCCGGAGGAGAAGTGCGTCCGAATTCAGTTGCCATCATCAAAATAAAAGATTTCAGTGCGAGTAGTGCTATTGTAATTCCTTTAAATCTGATTCAGACAGATGAAAAAGGAAAATATGTTTTTGTGTTGGAGAAGAATGCGAAGGGTAATACCATCGCAGCGAAAAAAATGATTTCCATTGGAGAGACATACGGAGATAAAGCACAAATTACTACCGGGCTTGATAATGCAGCTGTATTGATTACAGAAGGTTATCAGAGTTTATACGATCAGCAGGAAGTGAGAATGCAATAAAATTATCGCCATTTAATTATTGAACATAATACACCCGATATGCAATCGAATTTTATCGAAGGGTTGAGTAAAAAATTTAAGGAGTTCATGCCCACCAGCTGGAGCGTGGATAATCGTACCGCGATCTATATCATGACTTTGATCATTACCGCGTACGGATTGATTACTTTCAATACGCTGCCCAAGGAACAGTATCCCGATATTGTAGTGCCCACCATTTCTGTGGCAACAATTTATGTTGGGAACTCTCCGGCAGATATCGAAAATCTGGTAACGCGTCCCATCGAAAAACAAATCAAAAGTATCAGTGGCGCGAGAGTTATTAAAGTTCAATCTACTTCTCAACAGGATTTTTCTCTGATCGTGGTAGAGTTTGATACGGATGTAAAAGTAGATCTGGCCAAGCAAAAAGTAAAAGATGCTGTAGATAAAGCACAAAGTGATTTACCACAGGATCTCACCAAGCAGCCCGATGTGCAGGAGTTTGCATTCAGTGAATTGCCCATCATGTTTGTGAATATCAGCGGTGATTATGATGCCGTTAAACTCAAGCAGTATGCTGATAAAATACAGGATCGTTTTGAAGAGTTGAAAGAAATTACACGTGCTGATATTGTAGGAGCACCGGAGAGAGAAATTCAAATACTGACTGATCCCTTTCGCATGGCAGGAGCAAGAGTGACATTCACTGATATTGAAAATGCCATTCGCAGAGAGAATAACGATATCAGTGGTGGACAGGTGGAAGTGGGTAATACCAAAAGAACGGTGCGAGTTCGGGGACAATTCACCGGCGTGAAGGATCTTAATAATATCATCGTAAAAAACATCAATGGCGCACCCATTTATCTGAAAGATATTGCCAGCTTAAAAGATACGGTTAGAGAAAAAGAAAGTTATGCGCGTCTGGATGGCAAGAATGTAATCACTATTAATATTGTTAAGCGCAGCGGGGAAAATCTGATTGATGCCGCCGATCGTATCAAAGCGGTGATTGACGATATGCGTAACAATGATGTATTGCCAAGAGATTTAAAAGTAACGCTTACCGGAGATCAGAGTAAACAGACAAAAACATCTTTCAATGAATTGGTGAACACGATTATCATCGGATTCATTTTAGTATTGTTGATTCTGATGTTCTTCATGGGGGTTTCCAATGCGTTTTTTGTTGCACTAAGCGTACCGTTGAGTGTGTTTGTCGCTTTTCTATTTTTACCGGTTGCGGATTCTATTGTAGGTACCGGTATTACGCTGAATTTTATTGTACTCTTTGCATTACTCTTTGGGTTGGGTATTATTGTGGATGATGCGATAGTAGTGATTGAAAATACGCATCGTATTTATCACAATGGTAAAGTGCCGATTATCCGAAGTGCGAAGGAGGCTGCCGGAGAAGTATTCATTCCTGTGCTGGCCGGTACTGCAACAACGTTAGCGCCCTTCTTTCCACTGTTATTCTGGAAAGGTATCATCGGTAAGTTTATGATTTACCTGCCAACGATGCTGATCTTAACCCTCACTGCTTCACTCATCGTTGCCTTTATCATCAATCCGGTTTTTGCGGTTAGCTTTATGAGACCCGAAGGAAGAGCATTCGATGAATCTAAAAAAGCAATTTTTAAAAAATGGTATTGGTGGACATGCTGGGTATTTGGATTGTTTGCGCACCTTACCGGGTTTCATGGAACCGGCAATTTCCTTTTCTTCATGGCGCTATTGCTGGTACTGAACCGTTACGTCTTGCGCGATACCATTTACTGGTTTCAGGAGCGACTGCTTCCAGCATTGATGAATCGGTATGAACAAATGTTGCGCTGGGTGTTGAAAGGACGCCGCCCTGTGTATATGCTGATTTCACTTTTTGTATTATTCCCGATTTCTTTAATTATGCTTATTTTCAGAGGGAACTCCACTACCTTTTTCCCAAGTGGAGATCCCAACTTCATTTATGTGTATCTGAAAATGCCTGTAGGTACAGATGTGAAATATACAGACTCTGTTACCCGTGTACTGGAACAAAAAGTATATGCAAGTTTAAAAGATCAGCAGCCGGGTGCTCCGGGTTCAATTGTAGAATCTGTAATTTCCAATGTGGCGGTGAGTGCTAACAACCCACGCGATAACAACAGAAGTGTTCAGCCTAATTTGGGCAGAATACAAATCTCTTTTGTTGAATTTGAAAAAAGACATGGAAAGAGTTCGGGTATATATCTCGATGCTATCCGTGATAATATTAAAAGTATACCCGGTGCGGAAATCAGTGTAGAGCAAGAACAAGGTGGTCCGCCTACTGAGCCTCCGGTGAATATAGAAGTGATCGGTGAAGATTACGGACGTATCGCCGCAACGGCACAACAACTTTTTAATTTTCTGGATACCAATAAAGTGGAAGGCTTGGATAATCTCCAAATCGATGTGGATTTAAAAAACCCGGAGATAACGGTAACGGTTGACCGCGAGCGAGCGTTGAGAGAAGGTGTGAGTACCGGGCAGGTAGGTATGGAAATCAGAACGGCATTATTTGGAAAAGAAATCAGCAAACTGAAGGAAGGAGATGATGAGTATAAAATTCAATTGCGTTACAGCGATATCGAGCGCAACAATATTCAGAATCTGATGAACATGAAAATTACGTTTAGAGATTTTAATACCGGACAAATCAAACAGGTGCCCATCAGTGCTATTGCTACTTTTGATTATACCAATACCAGCGGTGGCATCAAAAGAAAAAATCTGAAACGCACTATTCAGTTGCAATCAAATGTGGCGTATCCAAGTCAGACCGCTGTTATCAATGCAGCCTTAAAAACAAAAATCGAAGCCTTTAAAGATAAAACAACGATTCCTGAAGACGTAACGATTCGTCAAAGCGGACAGAGTGAACAGGAAGCAGCAACATCGAAGTTTTTAGGGACTGCTTTATTGATTTCAATCGGTTTAATCTTCCTGATACTAGTATTGCAGTTTAACAGTATGAGTAAACCCTCCATCGTGATTACTGAAATTTTCTTCAGTATTATCGGGGTAATGATTGGTTACGCATTAACAGGAAAAACCATTGCTACCATCATGATGGGCGTGGGTATTGTGGGACTGGCAGGCATAGTAATTAAGAATGGAATATTATTGATAGAATTTACAGATGAGCTGCGCAAGAGAGGATACAGAACCAGAGAAGCTGCTATTCAGGCGGGGAAGATCAGAATTATTCCTGTATTGCTGACAGCGCTTGCAACCATCTTTGGTTTGCTGCCACTAGCCGTTGGATTTAATATTGATTTCGTATCTATGTTTCAACATTTTGATCCCAAAATATTTATTGGCGGAGATAGTGTAATATTCTGGGGTCCGTTGAGCTGGACGATTATTTATGGATTGGTCTTCTC
>JBKDRQ010000106.1:0-6331 GCA_046341135.1 Bacteroidota bacterium | reverse complement strand
GTAATACTCAAGCTAATAATTCGCCTCCGAAATGCTCATAAAAATATTTTCTGCTATCTTAGCCAAATAATTTATAACAAATATGCTATTGCTTTCTGGCATAATAGCATATTAGATTTAACCTAAAACCAAAAAAACGATGAAAAAATTTTTACAATTCTTTTTTATTGCGGCGCTTTCATTGTTGATGAACATATCTGTCATCGCACAGCCCACCAATCTGACTGTGCTGGATGATTTTACAGATGGAAACTTTACCGCTAACCCGGAATGGACGGTGGTGAGCGGTCCTTGGAAAATTGAACAGTCTACTAACCAGGTCAGAACAGATACCAAATCTACTGATGGCTCACCTTTCTATGCAGCAATTTCAACACCGTTTACAAAAGTTTGTGATGCGTGGGAGATTTTTCTTGATCCAGATGGTGCTACAGAAGATCAAGCAATGGAATATTATTTTTTGATGATAAATAATTCAAATAACGATCCTCGCAATGCTTCCGGTTATAAGCTAAGTTACAAGTTGCAAGTTCTTCAAGGAAGTTCGAAAAGAAACATTCTATATCTTCAAAAGGTTACTAATGGCGCTGATGACGGTAGCCCACTCATTACTTACGACTATGGAACTTTCACAGACATTGGTAAAGTAAGCTTAACATGGGATAATGGGAACTGGGAATTATTTGTAGGTACTACACGTAGGGGTACAGCTTCAGATAATTCATATAGTCCTACTGCCTGTACGCATCAGGCCTTAGCAGTCATAGATACTACTCCTAGTGTTACATTTAGTTATAGGCATGGTTTTGATAATATTAAATATCGTGAAGCTACCAGCACTTCCATTCGGGGAGAAGGGAATGCAGTATCGGGTTTTATGTTGAAAGCCTATCCAAATCCCGCAACGGATCTTCTGCAAATAAATTTTAACTCCAAAAAAACAGATCGTGGTGAAATCAGGTTGCTGGATATGCAGGGCAGAATGTTGTATAGTAAATCTATATCTATGAATGCCGGAGATAATCGGTACGATCTTCCTTTAAAAGAACAGGGTATCCGTAGCGGCACTTATATCATAAAACTGCAGGCGGGCACTAAAGAAGAGCAGCTAAAAGTAGTCGTTCAGTAGTTTGTAAATATTTCATTTAGTAATCCCCTGAAGCATTGTTTTTCGGGGGATTATTTTTTTATCAGCCCTGATGTTTCAATCCAGCTCATTATTTTTTGAGTGGCGCCAAGACTCATATTGACAAACGCTCCTGCTTTTTCACCGGCTTTCGTATACAACTCTTTTTGACTGGTAATAGTGCTTAAATCCTTTCCATTTTGCACAGTAAAACTTCCTTTTATCTGATGGAGAGCTATACTTTCGCTAAACTTATAAATGTACGGTCCCGTTACTACTGCTTTACCATACACCGCTGCTTCCAAAATATTGTGATGTCCGCTTTTTTTAAGTCCGCCCCCTATGTAACATAAAGTCGCATATCGGTACAAACGTGACAATAGGCCCATTTTGTCTACAATCATCACTGTATTTTCGGTATGTGTATCTGATGTATTTATTTCCGATAAGCGTACTGCTTCAGGAAAAAGTTTTTTTAGATGGCTGATATGATATACTGAAATTTCATGCGGCACAATCATCAGCTTCCATTCCGGCTGTTGCTGATGCCATTCTTTGAGCAAGGCTTCATCCTCCGGCCAGGTGCTTCCCGCAATAAGGGTTTTTTCTGTGCAGAAATTTTCTGCAAAATCAAGGCTTGTTTTTTCTTGTGCAATTTCATACACCCGGTCAAACCGCGTATCACCGGAAACAACCACATGGGTATCTATTCCTGTTTTTTGAAGTAGTTCAAAGGAGTTTTCATCCTGCACAAAAAAGAAGGAAAATGATTCTAGCATCTTTCGGTGAAAACTTCCCCACCATTGAAAAAATGGCTGTGACTTTCTGAATAGTCCTGAAACTAATATCACCGGAATCTGATGCTGCTTAAGCGTAGTAAGATAAAAATACCAGAACTCGTATTTTACAAATATGGCTAATGTTGGTTGTACAAGCTGTATAAAATCCTGTGCATTTTTGGCTCCATCAAACGGGAGATACATTACTTGATCTACTCCTTGATAATCTTTTTGTGCTTCATAGCCGGAGGGAGAAAAAAAAGTAAGAATCAGTTTGGTATGAGGATATGATTTTCGGACTGCTTCCAGGATGGGACGCCCCTGCTCAAATTCACCTAAGGAGGCACAGTGCATCCATACTACTTTTTGATGGGGAGAAGTATTCTGGCCGGCAACTAATTGTTCTTTCCAGTTTTTTCTTCCTGCCAACCATTGTTTTGCCTTCGTATTTCTTAAAGATGCAATACGAACCCCCAAAAGAAAGAGATATCTAAAAATATGATAGAACAAAAGCATGCATACAAAACTAAGGTTTCCGGCAGATTTGCCTTGTTTATTAATTAGGGAAAAACCTTAAACATAGCCTATCTTTCTTGCTTATTTTAAGAGGAAGATTCTTGTATTATAACCTTGCTAAACAGCCCTTAATGACGTAACTTCGCCGACCGAAAAGAGGGTGTTATGGCTCCAATACAAATGGTGGATTTAAAGACGCAGTATCAGCACATCAAAACTGAGGTGGATGGTGCTATTTTGGAGGTACTCGAAAGTACTGCTTTCATTAATGGAAAGCCTGTTCAGCTTTTTGCTGAAGAGCTGGCAGCTTACATGGACGTGAAGCATATTATCCCTTGTGCCAATGGTACGGATGCTTTACAGATTGCCATGATGGCATTGGGTCTTGAGCCAGGTGATGAGGTGATTACGCCATCTTTTACCTATATCGCCACAACAGAAGTGGTAGCTTTATTAAGATTAAAGCCTGTATTTGTAGAAGTTGATCCCCAAACTTTCTGCATGGATCCGGCGGCTTTACGCAAAGCAATAACTCCTAAAACAAAAGCCATAGTACCCGTGCATCTCTATGGTCACGCAGCTCCCATGAAAGAAATTATGGCGATTGCGGAGGAGTTTGGATTGTATGTTGTGGAAGATACGGCGCAAGCAATAGGAAGTGATTACATCTACACCGATGGCAGCAGAAAAAAAGCAGGCACGCTTGGACATATTGGTTGTACTTATTTTTTTCCGTCTAAGAATTTAGGATGTTATGGAGATGGTGGCGCAATTTTCACCAATGATGATCTGCTGGCAGATAAGTTGCGCATGATTGCCAATCACGGACAGAAAGTGCGTTACTATCATGAAATGGTGGGATGTAACTCACGTCTGGATACTATACAAGCTGCTGTTCTGCGCATCAAACTAAAACAGCTCGATAAGTATAATACAGCAAGAAGGGCAGCCGCAGATTATTACGACAACAAGTTTAAAAATCATAATCATATATCAACACCATACAGAGCACCCTGGACTACCCATGTTTTTCATCAGTACACATTAACACTGGATGGATATAATGATGTGGCAGATGTGAGAAACGGTTTGACGCATTTTCTTGCACAGCATCAGATTCCTTCCATGATTTATTATCCGGTACCTGCACACAGGCAGAAAATGTTTGAAGCTTTTGGGGGAGCATCTTTTGATCTTCCGGTTACGGACTGGCTGACAGATCGCGTTGTCTCCCTGCCTATGCACACCGAATTGAAAACAGAAGTTCAGGATTTCATTGCAGAAAAAGTATTGGAATACCTGAGTCAGTATTAACAAAAGGCAGACCCATCCTTAAGGGGTAATTGATTATGAAAATTGCAGTTGTAGGAACAGGTTATGTAGGTTTAGTAACCGGCACCTGTTTTGCTGAAACCGGAAATCAGGTAACATGCGTGGATATCGATCAAAGAAAGGTCGATAAATTATCCAATGGACAGATTACTATTTATGAGCCCGGCTTAGAGAAAATCTTTTTACGAAATCTAAAAGAAGGCCGGTTACATTTTACGACCAGTCTGGCAGAAGGTATCAAAGATGCCACGATCGTATTTCTCGCTTTGCCTACACCTCCCGGTGAAGATGGAAGTGCTGATTTGAAATATATTCTGGGAGTTGCTGATGATCTCGGTAAACTGTTGACAGACTATAAAGTGATTGTTGATAAGAGTACTGTGCCCGTGGGTACGGCTGATAAAGTGCATGCTGCCATCGCCAAAAATTATAAAGGTGAATTTGCCGTAGTGAGCAATCCTGAATTTTTGCGTGAGGGTGTGGCGGTGGATGATTTTATGAAGCCCGACCGTGTAGTGGTGGGTACATCAGATGAAAGATCGAAGCAAGTAATGACTGAACTCTATGCGCCGTTTGTACGCAGTGGCAATCCGGTCATATTTATGGATGAAAGAAGTGCGGAGCTGACAAAATACGCAGCAAACTCTTTTTTGGCTGTGAAAATTTCTTTCATGAATGAAATTGCACGTTTATGCGAAAGAGTAGGAGCAGATGTGGATATGGTGCGAAAGGGCATTGGTAGTGATGAAAGAATCGGAAAAAGATTTTTATTCCCCGGTATAGGTTATGGAGGAAGCTGTTTTCCTAAAGATGTCCAGGCACTGGTGAAATCTTCCAATGAGGTATCTTATAATTTTGAAATTCTCGAAGCAGTGATGAAAGTGAATGAGGAACAGAAATTATTCCTGATGCCAAAGATCCTGCAGTATTTTGGCAATGATCTTAAAGGAAAACATTTTGCCTTGTGGGGATTGGCCTTCAAGCCGAACACTGATGATATTCGTGAAGCGCCGGCTTTATATATGATTGAAGCATTGACAGCTGCGGGCGCAACGGTTACCGCTTTTGATCCGGAAGCCATGCCGAATGTTCGTCAGGTAGTAGGAGATAAGATCAAATTTGCAGAAGGTCAGTATGATGCATTGAAAGATGCAGATGCGTTGATCATTGCTACAGAATGGAGCGAATTCAGAACCCCGGAATTTGAAAAAATTATTGCTTCATTAAAACAGCAGGTGATTTTCGATGGACGAAATGTATATGATGCTGCTCAAATGAAATCACTGGGCTTTCATTATGAGAGCGTAGGTAGATTGGCGGTTAAAAGTTAAAAGATTAAAGTTAAAAGTTAAAACAGAAGATTTTGAACACTTTTAAGTTATAAAAACAATATTTAATATCGAGAATTAAACATATCATTTCATGGCAGAAAGGAAAAGAATTCTAATTACAGGCGCAGCGGGTTTTTTAGGCTCTCATCTATGTGACCGCTTTATTAAAGAAGGGTATCATGTGATTGGGATGGATAATCTGATTACTGGAGATCTGATGAATGTCGAACATCTTTTCAAACTCGAACAGTTTGAATTTTATCATTATGATGTTACGAAGTTTATTCATGTGCCGGGTAAGTTGGATTATATTTTGCACTTCGCTTCTCCTGCCAGTCCTATTGATTATTTGAAAATTCCTATTCAGACTTTGAAAGTAGGCGCGCACGGTACGCATAACTGTCTGGGATTAGCGAAGGCGAAGGGTGCGCGCATTTTGGTGGCTTCTACTTCTGAAGTTTATGGAGATCCGTTGGTGCATCCGCAAACGGAAGAATACTGGGGCAATGTAAATCCCGTAGGACCTCGTGGTGTATACGACGAAGCCAAGCGTTTCATGGAAAGCATAACGATGGCGTATAACCGCTTTCATGGAGTTCAGACAAGAATCATTCGCATATTTAATACGTATGGTCCGCGCATGCGACTCAATGATGGTCGCGCTTTGCCGGCTTTCATCGGGCAAGCATTGCGTGGAGAAGATTTAACCGTTTTTGGTGATGGTTCACAAACCCGCAGCTTCTGCTATGTAGATGATTTAGTAGATGGTATTTACCGCTTATTAATGAGTGATTATGACATGCCGGTTAATATTGGTAATCCGGTAGAAATTACATTAAAAGAATTTGCGGAAGAAGTTATTAAACTGACAGGCACAACACAAAAGATTGTTTATAAACCTTTACCTGTTGACGATCCCAAACAACGAAAGCCGGATATTACTAAAGCCAAAAATATATTAGGATGGGAACCGAAAGTTTCCCGAAGCGAAGGGTTGAAGATCACCTACGAATATTTTAAAAATCTGCCTCCTGCTGAATGGGCAAAACAACCTAAGGAGTTCATCAGCATGAAGTAATTAACCTGTCGTATGTATCAAAAACTCATCAACAAAGAAAAAAAGCTTGCCGTCATTGGATTGGGTTATGTCGGACTTCCCATTGCGTTGGAATTTGCCAGACATCTTTCTGTTATCGGATTTGATATCAATGCAGAGCGTGTTGAACTGATGAAGCAGGGTATTGATC
>JBKDRQ010000105.1:0-5998 GCA_046341135.1 Bacteroidota bacterium | reverse complement strand
GATATGTCATCTGAATTAGCCTTCTTTATGGCTTGCCGAGCTTAGCTATGTGTTGCTGGCATAAAACTTTAACGTTTACTCCTTTTTTAATTATCATTATTTAATTAGCTTAGTTGCATTAAATTCTTAATTATTCTAAATCATTAATCATAAAAACATGATACGCATCAACATCATCCTGGGAATATCTTTATTACTGTTCACTACTTTTTCTTTCGCACAAACTACACCAGCCAAATCCGGTGAAACCTCTTACATCGATGTTACCGGTACTGCAGAAAAAGAAGTAATCCCCGATGAAATATTCATCAATATCACCCTCTTGGAGAGATATATCAATAAGGAAAAACTCACTATTGAAGTGCAGGAAGTCAATCTCAAACAGGCATTGAAGAGTATCGGTATTGATTTAAAGGATCTATATGTTTCTGACATCAATGCTGATTTTGTCAAGATCCGTCGTCAGAAAAAAGATGTCCTGACGAAAAAAGATTACACATTAAAAGTCTCCAATGCAGCTACCATAGCCAAAGTTTTTGCAGAACTGGATAAACTCGATATTACGGATGCGTATATATCCAAAGTACATCATTCAAAAATTGACAGCCTCAAAAAGGAAGTGAGAATCATGGCGATAAAAGCTGCTAAACAAAAAGCAGATTATCTGTTGGAAGCACTGGGAGAGCAAACGGGTAAAGTACTTGTTGTTACCGATTCACCTGATCCTGTTCATGCTTATTATCCCATGCCAAGAGTAATGACAATGGCTCAGGAAGCAGTTCCTCCGGCAGCAGATGAATTGCAGTTTCAGAAAATAAAACTTTCTGCAAGTATTTATGTGAAGTTTGCTATTCAGTAAGTTGGCAAAACTACAACCTACAACCCAATACTGTCCGGAGAAAAACTGAGATATGAAGGCTGTTTAATCAGAAATTAACCTATATTGATGATTGATTTTTTCACGAGAAGGGCGGTAAGAGGCAAAACTCGCAACAGATTCATTATTAAACGAAATGTGTGGCTCTGGAAAGGCAGAACTCGCGTAGCGATCGGGTTTGCCTAGATATTTCTTTGGTTACTTTCTTTGTATCAATGACAAAGAAAGTAACGTACTCATAAACTCAACTGCTTCTCCGTCATCATCTTCCTTAAATTGATCAGGCCGTAACGCATTCTGCCGAGGGCGGTATTGATGCTGCAATTCATCAGCTCAGCAATTTCTTTAAAGCTTAGATCGGCAAAATGACGCAGGATCAATACTTCTCTTTGCTCTTCGGGCAGTAAGTCCAGCATCTTTTGCATCCTTCCGTAGCTCTGCAAGCGCATGGTTTTGTCTTCCGGAGATTCTTCAGAAAACTGAAGTACTTCAAAAATGTCGTAATTGTCGGTGGTTTTGATGGCCGGGCGACGCTTGATCTTTCTGAAATAATCTACACATAAATTATGTGCAATTCGCATCGCCCAGGGAAGGAACTTCCCTTCTTCATTATATTTTTTATTGCGTAGGGTATCAATAATCTTAATAAAGACATCTTGAAATAAATCTTCAGCCAGGTATTTGTCTTTTACGAGTAGAAAAATAGAAGTGTAAATCTTATCCTTATGCCGAAGTATGAGTGTTTCCAATGCTTCAAGATGGCCATTTTGAAAATGACAAATCAATTCATGGTCGGTAAATTGTTTGAATACTTGCATATACTTCTGTTTTTGGGTTAACAATAAATCCTGTTAAGACGAATTATTAAGTAGAAGTAAATGCGATAGGCGAGAAATTTATTTATGCTAAAGTAATAACATTATTTTGGAATGTCAATAACAAACTGTCTTAAAGAAATGTTATAAGCTATGTAAAGCTTCATGCTTAATTTTGAGATTCATGGTAAAACAAGCAGAAAAGAAGAATTTTCATCCGGTGATTAACGGTAAAAAAGAACCCATCTTCTTCAAAGGTGCGCGCGTTCATAATTTACAGAATGTAGATGTATCCATTCCTCGGGGAAAATTTATTGTAGTGACCGGTGTGTCCGGCTCAGGAAAATCTTCCCTTACTATCGATACGCTCTTTGCCGAAGGTCAGCGTCGCTATGCGGAAAGTCTGAGTGCCTCTGCGCGTCAGTTTCTCAACCGCATGAACAAGCCTGATGTAGATTATATCAAAGGACTTTGTCCGGCGATTGCCATTGAACAAAAAGTAATTACACGTACACCACGAAGTACGGTCGGTACCATGACGGAAATTTATGATTACCTGCGGCTTCTGTTTGCGCGTATTGGGAAAACCTATTCACCGGTGAGTGGGAAAGAAGTCAAGAAACAGGATGTACAGGATGTGGTAAAAGAAATAAAAGAACTGAAAGAAGGAATGAAAGTCCTGGTGATGGCTGAAGTTGCGCATAAAGGACAAAGAGATATCGGGGAGGAGCTGACGTTATTACAACAAAAAGGTTTTGCGAGAATACAGGTACAATATGCAGATAAAAAATCGAAATCTTTTCGCCATGAATCTATGCAGATCAATGATGTGCAGGAAGATAAGGCGCAGCTTGCCGCATTGAAAGGGGCGGTGAAAATATTTGTCATCGTCGATCGTTTTGTTACAAAGCCATGGGAAGAAGATGATCTTCATCGTTTAGCCGACAGCGTTAGTGTTGCATTTGATGAGGGAGAAGGGGATTTATGGTTAGATCTAGATGGTCGGCTTATTCATTATTCCCGTAGGTTCGAACTTGATGGCATTCGTTTTGAAGAGCCATCTCCCAATCTTTTTGCTTTCAATAATTCCTATGGTGCCTGTCCTACCTGTGAAGGATATAGCCAGGTGCTGGGTATCGATGAAAATTTAGTCATACCCGACAGAAGCCTGAGTGTATATGAAGGTGCAGTGGCTCCCTGGAAAGGAGAGAAGCTGGGCTGGTGGCGGGAGCAATTTATTCAGGGTGCTTCCAAAGAAAAATATCCTATACACAAACCGATTGCTGAACTCACGCAAAAACAATACCGCCAACTTTGGGAAGGAATCGGTACCGCTTATGGCATCAACGATTTCTTCAAAGAAGTAGAAGCAAATTTGTATAAAGTGCAGTATCGTGTGATGCTGAGTAGTTATCGGGGTCGTACTACCTGTCCGGATTGTATGGGTTCGAGATTAAGAAAGGAAGCTTTATATGTAAAAGTGGGTGGGGAGCATATTGGTGCACTCAGTACGATGCCGGTATTACAACTGGCTGAATGGTTGAATAAAATAAAGATCAGCGATTATGACCTCGAACTGGCTTCCAGAATATTGATTGAACTAAAACAGCGCATGGATACCTTACTTGCCGTGGGGCTGGGTTATCTCACGCTGAATCGCAATGCAAATACGTTTAGCTGAGGTGAGAGTCAGCGTATACAGCTCACGCGTATGCTTGGAAGTAATCTTACCGACTCTCTTTATATATTGGATGAGCCTTCCATTGGTTTGCACCCAAGAGATACAGCGCAGTTGATTGAGGTGCTGAAATCTCTTCGCAACTTAGGGAATACGGTTGTAGTGGTGGAACATGATGAGATGATGATGCGTGAGGCCGATCATATCATAGATATGGGGCCTTTTGCCGGTTATATGGGTGGCAAGCTGATGGCAGAAGGGAACCTCTCTTCTTTACTTCAGCAAAAAAACAGTCTGACTGCACAATATCTCAGTGGACAGAAGCAAATTCCAATGCCGTTGACCACTAGAAAATGGACGAAGATGATCAAAGTGGAGGGCGCAACTCAGCATAATTTAAAAAATATAGATGTGGTGTTTCCGCTGAATGTTTTATGCGTAGTATGCGGAGTGAGTGGCAGTGGTAAGACAACCCTGGTCAAACAAATTCTTTATCCCGCCTTGAAAAAAATCAAAAAAGACCCTGACGGACAGCCGGGCTTGCATAAAAACATTTCAGGGGATCTGGAGGCATTTACACAAGTGGAAATGGTGGATCAGAATCCGATTGGCAAAAGTAGTCGTAGTAATCCGGTTACTTATGTAAAAGCTTATGATGAGATCAGAAATCTGTTTGCAGATCAGATGCTGAGCAAGATACGCGGATATAAACCCGGTTTTTTTTCATTTAATGTTGACGGAGGAAGATGTGATGCCTGTAAAGGGGAAGGGGAGCAGATAGTGGAAATGCAATTTCTGGCCGATGTGCATTTAACCTGTGAAGTCTGTCATGGAAAAAGATTTAAGGAAGAAGTGCTGGAAGTGCAGTATAACGGGAAAAATATTCACGAAGTGCTAGACTTGAGTGTTGATGAAGCACTGGAATTTTTCAGAACGGAAAAAGAGATCGTACAAAAATTAACGCCATTGCAGGAAGTGGGATTGGGTTATGTGAAACTCGGACAGAGCAGCGATACGCTGAGTGGCGGAGAAGCACAGCGCGTAAAGCTGGCTTCCTTTTTGGGCAGAGGCAGCGGTCATGGAAAAATTCTCTTCATATTCGATGAGCCTACGACCGGTTTGCATTTTCACGATATCTCCAAACTACTGAATAGTTTTTACGCACTTATTGAAAAAGGGCACTCCGTCATTGTGGTGGAGCATAATACCGATGTGATTAAACGGGCAGACTGGATCATTGAACTGGGACCCGAGGCCGGTGAGGCCGGAGGGAGCATTGTATTTGAGGGTGTGCCAGCTTCCTTAAGTTCAGATGTAAACAGTTTGATTAGGGAGTATGTATAAAGTAGTTTGTCAAGGGGCGAACCTTCGTGTTCGCCCGGTTTTTAGTGTTGAGGTATCCTTCATAAAAATTTAATCTTGCATTTACTTGCATGTTTAGGGGTTTACCCTTAATTTTGTTTATCCAATCCTTAAGAATCCACCCTAAATCCATCTTCTTTACTGAATTACCAAAAGACTTTTGCTAAGGTTTTTTGTGATTATTCCCAGCCCTATACCTCATAAAAAGCCGACAGTATAAGATCCGTAAACCTCAAAAACGTTTTTTATGAGATATTTTCTACTACTTGGTTTAACTTTTACTTTGTTTTCAGCGTCGGCACAAACAACGCCCTCATCCAGTTGGCCTTTTACAAATTTGGCAAAACCAGAGTGTAATACAATGACTGCTCCATCCACCAGCTGTACAAAATGGCCTGAGCAAGATGGTGACTGGGATGAAGATGATATATGGAATGGTAATACAGCACCGGCTAATATGGACATTGTATGTATACCTGCTGGCAGAAAGGTTACAGTTAAAGGAAAAATATATGATGAAACTTTTGTTTGCCCGGCTGCAAGTTCAGTAGCCACACCAAGACTTTTTATTTTTGTTTGTGGAGAGTTAATATTCGAAGCTAGTGGAAAACTTTATTTAGGCTGTGAAAGTGCTATTCAGATATATGGCAGTACAGGCAAGATTGTCGCAGCCAATGGTACTTCGGATTTAATTAAAATTGGTACAAAAGTTGTTTGGCGTGAAAATAATTCTACACTTAACGGACCTTTTTATTTGAACGATGGCTGCGGACCTTTAGGTTGTACAGGAGATGGTATATTGCCCGTAAACTTGGGTACTTTGAAAGCAATTCAAAGCAGACCCTATACTATTGATTTAACCTGGTCTACTTTTTCTGAATACAATTCCAAAGAATTTATGGTGGAGAGAAGTAGTAATCAAGTAGACTGGACGTCAATAGGCCGTGTAGATGCAAAGGGGAATAGTCAGTCGGAACTGACCTATCGATTTACTGATAAATCGCCTGTTCAGGGAATGAATTATTACCGTCTGCGTCAAGTTGATATTAATGGGGCTGTTGCATATTCTGAGATTGTAAGAATGAATATTGTTCAAAAGGGGGAGGTATCCATCTACCCTAATCCCGCCAAAGACAAAGTCACCATCTTTTCCAAAAGCGGATTTACGCAGGGAATGCAGGTGCAATTGTATCATAAAAATGGAGTAATTCTTGAGACAAGAAATATTCAGTCTGCCAATGCACAAACAATGGATGTCAGCAATTT
>JBKDRQ010000104.1:0-3547 GCA_046341135.1 Bacteroidota bacterium | reverse complement strand
AGGTAATTATTTATGGTTTGTTTACCCATTTAGAGGTTCAAATATGATCACGAAAAACGAAGTTAAATATATTCAGTCTTTAGCTCATCAAAAAAAGCGAAACGAAGAGAGAGTTTTTTTGGCCGAAGGAATTAAGCTGGTAGAGGATTTAGTAAAGTATTGTCCTGATAACATTAATACTGTTTATGCCACGGAGAATTATGCGCCTCAATTACAGCAATTGATCGCAGACAGGCCAGTACATATCATTACTGAAGATGAATTAGCCAGAATATCTCAAATGCAATCGCCTAATCAGGTGCTTGCTGTTGTGCGTCAGTTTGATTTTGCTGAGCCATTACAGGATGCAGATGAATGGCTGCTTGTGCTGGATGGCATTCAGGATCCGGGAAATATGGGTACGATCATTCGCCTGGCGGATTGGTTTGGAATAAAAAATATTTTGTCTAGTCCAGACTGTGTAGATGTATATAATTCAAAAGTGGTTCAGGCATCCATGGGTAGTATTGCCAGGGTGGGCGTGCATTGTCTTGATGTGTGTAGTTGGTTGAAGGGGTATAGGCATTCGATTGTGGGAGCTCAAATGCGTGGTACTCCACTTAATGCTTTTTCTTTTCCAAAAGCAGGTATACTTGTTATCGGTAGTGAAGGGAAGGGGATAAGGCATGAAATGTCAGCTTTGCTTACAGATAGCATAACCATACCTTCTTTTGGTCAGGCTGAGTCGTTAAATGCAGGCACAGCAACAGGGATTATTTTATGGGAATTAAGAAAATGATTTATAATTATAAAGCTTTAATTTATGTTGGGAAAAGAGGATGAAGCCTTTGTTAAAAGGTGGGAAAAGCAAAGAATATATGAACGTCGCTGGCAGAATAGTTTGAGAAAAGGATTAGGTATGGGGCTAATGATGAGTTTTCCTATAGTACTTGCCGTGTTATTCAGAGGTTGGTATAAACGAATGCCCTTTGTTTCAGGAGCGCAATTATTTTTAGTAATTACTGCTTGCCTACTTGTATCTGTCTTTTATGCTTTGCTTAAAGGACGAATGCAATGGGAGGAGCGGGAAGCCCGTTACAGGCAGCTCTTAAATAAAAATGACAATACTGCCCAGGTTAAGGAAATTGATTGATTCAGGACAAATAGCCTTATAGATTAAATTTCTTTGATACTGTTTTGCCGTCATTTTCAATGACTAAAATGTATGTGCCGCCAGGCAGATGATTTCCATTAATAATAATAGTCTGATTTCCTGCATTGTATCTTTTTGCCGGGACTGTTACTGTCTTTTGGCCACTTAATGTATAAATAGAGGCTTTAATAATAGAGTTTCTTGATAATAAAAACTGAATATTTAAATTTTTGATTTCGTTGATAATATTTATTTTTTCTATGGGACTATCATTGATATCATTAGTAGAAGTGGTGTTTAAGGATATACCCTGACTGGAAGCATAGATAAAATAGCCATTGTCTCCCACAGTATTTGCAGACACAAAGAAAGTAATGTTTTGTTGCGCTGATGTTGGATTAGAGGGGGCGGTCCAGCTTATATTGCTAAAAGTATACGTATTTGACGGATTAGTAAATGGCGCGTTTGCATGGCCAACTTCTCTAGCGGCTGTATTAATGTTAACATTTGTATTGTTTGCACTAAAGGTTCCAATAGCGTTTCCATTCGCAACTGCCTTCATAGCGAACCCCCATCTTGTTCTGTCCGTAGCTGCATGGATGATTTTGACAGAAATATTGTTGTAAGTGGCGCCTGGACTATAAAAGGGTGGCAACCCTTCAATCACTACAGATCCACCTCCTGCATTTAGGGGATTTCCTCCGTGGCAGTTGATGCATGTTCTTCCTTCTGCACCAGTGTATCCAGCAGGAGGAAAGCCGGAACTTGCTAGATCTGCTGATATGAATGTTAAAGAAAAAATAATAAGGAACAAAAAGAAAAAACGGCTACGATTAAATCTCTTCATGTCTTTCATTTTTACAATAAGACAATTCTTTACTGAAATTGTTTGCTAATATTTTATGATCACCGTCCCCAGCGCTTTGGTAAGCTCCATTTCAATTTGCTTGAGTTCCTGATGGGTCTTTAAAAAGACCAACAGGTCTGCCTGGTTATTCGGTTTTTCAAGGTCTCGCTGGTTGTTTTCAATCATTAACTTGATCTTTCTTAATTTGAGATAGATGACTACCGATTCAATTTCTTCTTTATATAATTCTTCTCTGGAGGGAAGATGTATTTCATGTGGTTCCTCCTTCCATCGGTGACTGAGCTCATGCTTTAAGTCCTGCAACGATACTGCCGCACTGCTGATGCCGGGATTTTCATGATAGAGGAAGCTTTTGGATTCAGGTTGTATTCCATCGTTCATCCATTGGTAATATAACTTGACCAATTCATTCAGCTCATTTTTGAAATCAATTTCCAGCTCTTTCAGTTCACTGAAAATATAGGCAGCTACATTCTCTTCTTCCGACCAGGGCAGATGTCCAAAGTCAATCAGACACCTTACCAGTGCTCTTTCGTTTTGCTCATCTTTGTCGAATAAGCTAAGAACATCATCTTTTTCAACATGGAGAACAGTAGCTTTTTGTTCTATTCCGGAATTTAATTTTTCCTGTTTAACAATTCTTTCTCTTATGAGCTTATTGATTAATGTATGCAGTCCGGACTCATCTATCTTTAACAACTCGGCACTTCTTCTGATATAATCCTGTTGCCGGGTAAAATCCTCTGCCTTATTGATCTTGCTGATGCTTTCGGCAATCGTATTGACGGCTGCTGCTTTTTTCTGTGAATCATGACCGGCATCTTTCAGCATCACTTCCAGCTGAAAAAGAATAATGTCTTTTTTGTTTTCCTGAATGTATTGACGGAACGCTTCAGTGCCTACGCTGTGTACATAGCTATCTGGATCTTCATTTTCGGGCAGTAATACGAGTTGCACCCGCAATCCTTCTTCCAGTGCCAGATCCAGTCCGCGCATGGCTGCTTTGATGCCTGCCGCATCTCCATCATAAAGAATGGTTAGGTTATTTGAGTATTTTTTTATCAGTCTGAGCTGGTCAGGTGTAAGGGAAGTCCCTCCGCTGGCCATCACATTTTCCACGCCTGCCTGATGCAGCGCCATTACATCGGTATAGCCTTCCACAAGCAGACATTCATCCAGTTTGTCAATAGCCTGACGACCTAGATAGGAACCATATAAAATTCTGCTTTTGATATATAATTCATTCTCCGGGGTATTGATGTATTTGGGTGCGTTTTCTTTTTTCCCGATAATACGTGCTCCAAAACCAATGATCTTTCCGGTCGTGCCATGAATGGGGAAAATTATCCGCTCGCGGTAATTATCAATCAGTACTCCATTGCGCTCAACTACCAAGCCCGATTTCAATAATAGTTCTTTACTATATTGTCTGGCAATGGCTTCTTCAGCAAAACTGCTTCCGCCAGCAGGACAATATCCTATTTGAAATTTCTCGAGTATGTCGTCTCTGAAACCTCTTTCTTTTAAATAGGAGAGCGCAATAGTTT
>JBKDRQ010000103.1:0-4254 GCA_046341135.1 Bacteroidota bacterium | reverse complement strand
CTCCTATCATCAATCAACCTCAGGTAGCTATTCTTGCAGTTGGCACCATCAAGAAAAGACCTGTAGTTATAGAAACCCCTCACGGCGACAGCATTGCCATTCGCCACATGATGTATATCAGCATGAGCTACGATCATCGTATTGTAGATGGAAGTCTGGGCGCTACCTTCCTCACGGCTGTTGCAAATGAACTGGAAAGGTTTAATCCGGATAGAGAAATTTAGTTGTAGGTTGTAGGTTGTGGGTTGGAGGTTTATCTTTGTTTTATTTAGATGCAAATCAATAAGATACTTGATGCTTTAGAAGCATGGGCTCCCCGAGCCTATCAGGAAGATTATGACAACTCAGGTTTACTGTTAGGAAACAGGGAACAGGAATGCAGCGGTATACTGATATCATTGGATGTTACCGAAGAAGTGCTGCAGGAAGCCATTGACAAAAAAGTCAATTTAATTATCTCGCACCACCCGCTGATTTTTAGGGGAATTAAACAAATAACAGGAAGCCATTCAACCGACCGCATCATCATCAAAGCCATCAAGCATGATATTTCCATCTATGCGATCCATACCAATCTGGATAATGTTTTTGATGGGGTAAATCAGGCAATAGCCCAAAAAATAGGGCTTGAAAAACTACGCATACTGCAACCCAAACAGGGCTTGCTCAAAAAACTTGCCACTTTCGTACCTCCCGATCATAAAGAATCCGTGCTAAATGCGCTTTTTAGTGCAGGGGCAGGACATGTGGGAAATTACAGCGAATGCAGCTTCATTATGAGCGGCACCGGGACTTTCCTTCCAAATGAAGGCACCAATCCATATAGTGGTGAAATTGGGAAAAGAAGCAATGATACGGAGGATAAAATTGAAGTGATATTCCCTAAGGCGGCTGAAAAAGCAGTCATCCGGGCATTATTCAGCAGCCACCCCTATGAGGAAGTTGCTTATTACATTGTTCATCTGAGCAATAATCATCAATATGTTGGCTCCGGCATGATCGGATCACTTCCCGAACCTATGGAAGAAAAAGATTTTCTTCAGCAACTTAGGAAAAGCTTCGGCACTCCCCTCATCCGCCATTCCCCGCTTTTGGGTAAAAAGATTCAGAAAGTAGCCATCTGTGGAGGGGCAGGTGTCTTCCTCACCCCAAAAGCCATTGCCGAAGGGGCAGATATTCTGGTTACTGCTGACATTAAATACCACGACTTTTTTGAAGCAGAAGGGAAGCTGGTACTGGCCGATATCGTACACTGGGAAAGCGAACAGTTCACAATTGATCTGATATCTGCATTCCTGTGCTAAAAATTCACTAGCTTTGCCGTCCTCAAAACTGAGGTTAAAACCAACCCGGTGGGGTATTTTTCATAAAACTGATTTGTAAAAATATCACCCGGTCAATATTGATTAAATTCTGTTTATGCCTGCAACAAAAGAATACTCTGTAGAAGAAAAGCTGAAAGGCCTTGTGCATCTGCAAAAAATTGAAAGCAAACTGGATGAGATACAGATCCTGAAAGGTGAACTTCCCATGGAAGTAAAAGACCTGGAGGATGAAATCGCCGGTTTAAACGCCCGCCGTCTGCGCATTGAAGAAGAAATCAATGGCATCCAGGAGTTCATTGAAGGCCGTAAAAATGCCATCAAAGAATCTCAGGATTTACTTAAGAAATACGAGAAGCAAAGCGACAACGTAAAAAACAACAGAGAGTTTGAAGCGATCAATAAAGAAATCGAAATGCAGTCGCTCGAAATCAAACTCGCTGAAAAGCATATTAAAGACGCCAACGAAGATCTGTTGGAAAAAAGTCAGCAACACGAAAACATCAATAAAACCATTGGTGGAAAAGAGAAAAATCTGGAGCACAAAAAAGGAGAACTGGATAAGATTATTGCCGACAACGAGAAAGAAGAAAAACATTTAAATAAAGAAATTGACAAAGCCCGTCAGGCTGTAGAAGAAAGATTACTGGCAAGCTATGAGCGTATTCGCAAAAGCTATCGTAACGGGCTTGCTGTAGTTCCTATCGTTAGAGACAGCTGCGGCGGATGCTTTAATACGATTCCACCACAAAGACAAAGTGAAATCAGACAAAGAAAGAAAATCATTGTTTGTGAAAACTGCGGTCGTATAATGGTTGACAATGAAATCAACGACAGCGTAACACTTTAAGCAAACACACCCTACTGTTAAGCATCTGTCAAAAAAGACAGATGCTTTTTTATTTATTTATCTTCAAAGAAGCAATGATTTAATAATATCATTTAGCTTTGAGAAAGATCATGCTGCAAAAGCTCTACATATCCAATTTTGTCATTATTGACCAGATCGAGCTGCAATTCAGGAGTGGATTCTCTGCCATTACCGGTGAGACCGGTGCCGGGAAATCCATTTTATTAGATGCCATGTCGCTGCTGTTTGGGAAAAGAGCAGATGTAAACGTTTTGCGTGACAAAGAAAAAAAGACAATTGTAGAAGGAATTTTTGTATATAAAAAAAACGGTATTGCTCATCAATGGTTAAAAGAACAAGAGATTGACCAATCAGAGGAAATAATATTAAGAAGAGAAATCAGCAATAACGGCAAAAGTCGCGCTTTCATCAATGATACACCGGTTAGTCTGCAGCAACTAAAAAATCTAAGCAGTCTTTTGATAGATGTCCACCAACAATTTGACACCCATGAAATTGGAAGCAGTGAATTTCAAAGAGAAGTCATAGATGCTGTGGCCAATTGCAGTAAAGAGACAGCTGCATTTCATCAAAAATATATTTCATATTCAGTCGAACTGCAGAAAAAAAACAGGATCACAGATCAATTACAACAACTGAGTGAATCTGCTTCTTACAAACAATTTTTACTGGAAGAACTTTCAGAAGCACAATTGCAATCCGGAGAAGATCGCCGCCTGGAGGAAAAGTGGAGTTTGATGAAGGAAACCGATGCCGTATCAAAAGTACTCAACGAAAGCCAGGACTTGCTGAATGAAGGAAATACCCCATTACTGAATCATCTGAAAAAAATAAAAACAAAACTCGCTGAATTTCATCATCTGCATCCTAAATTCAAAGAAACAGCAGAGCGATTACACGCTGCCTGGATCGAACTGGATGACATTGCAGGTGAGCTGGAAAATTTAAAAGAATTAATCGACCATAATGAAGAAGAGAAGATGAAGGTTCAGCAGCGACTGGAACTACTCTATCGTCTGATGAAAAAACATCAGGTGAATACCCTCGATGGATTATTAGATGTGCAAACATCCTTATTGCAACATGACCAGATGATGATGGCAATGGAAGAAGAACTTAAGCAAAAAGAGAAAGCGTTACATCAGCTGATCAAAGAACTGGAATCTGATGCAAAAGAATTACATCAAAAAAGAAAAAAGGAAGCTCCCCTCCTTCAGGAAAATATAAATCGTATACTCCGTGAAATAGGTATGCCGCATGCCCGGATAAAAATTGAAGTAAACACCTCTGAGCTAAATGCATACGGATCAGACAGCATCAATTTTCTTTTCAATGCCAATGTGCCTGGCGGACAGCCGGACGCTTCTGTAAAATTTGAACCTTTGGAAAAAGTTGCTAGTGGCGGGGAGCTGAGTCGTTTAATGCTAAGCGTGCAATCACTGGTTGCTGAAAAAATACAATTACCTACTTTAATATTTGATGAGATCGATACCGGCATCAGTGGAGAAGCAGCCATACAGGTAAGCAAACTATTGACCACCATCTCCAAACATCATCAGATCATTGCCATTACCCATCTTCCTCAGGTAGCCGCAAAAGCAGGCGCGCATTATTATGTCTCTAAAAAAGAAAAGCAAGGTGCGATCATTGCAGATATTAAGCAGCTGAATGACGATGAAAGAGTAGATGTGCTTGCTTCCATGCTGGGCGGAAAGGAATCTTCTGAAGCTTCGAAAAAGACAGCGAAGGAACTGATGCGATAATACTTATATATTTTTATGCTGTACCGCTGTGATTGTGAAAACATAACGTAATCAAATCATGAGAATATACTTTCTTATTATTTCTGTAATCATTACATTGAAAGATGCAGCTTACAGCCAGCAATGGGTTGATCGAACCTATGTGTACGACAGCATTTTGAACATCAACTATGGCACTGCTACAAATTTTTTAGGTGGGAGAGATACCTTAAAACTGGATATCTATTTGCCAAAATGCAATATCTCATCACCAAATAATCCAAAACCTTTACTCATGTGGATTCACGGTGTCTCTTTT
>JBKDRQ010000102.1:0-3202 GCA_046341135.1 Bacteroidota bacterium | reverse complement strand
GATCTGATGAAAAATATTCCGATAACAGTTGAGGAGATTGAGTCTTTGATGAAAAATAAATAATTTTGAAAAAATATTAACTCAATTTTTATGCGTTACCTATCTCTCTTAATTATCTGTTTACTGACACTATCTATTGTTCCTGTAAAGGCATCAGTTCTTATTGTGCCGGATGTTAATACGCCAGCTGAAACGCGCTTGACGGATTATCCCAAAAAGGATAGGAAAGAGCATCTCAAATCTTTGAAGAGAAAATTAAAAGATTTTAAGAAAAACAGAAGTGCTGAGGATCAAAAAATATTACTGGCCATACTTGCTATTTTGCTACCCCCTCTAGCTGTATACTTGCATCAGGGAGTGATCAACACTAAATTCTGGATTAGTATTCTTTTGACTTTATGTTTTTGGATTCCAGGGGTTATTTATGCACTTCTGGTTGTGCTGGATTCTATTTAAGCGTATTGTACAAACTCCCTCCCTTATTGAAAAAACGTTCAATGTTTTTTTCAGTAGCCGGATCCTTCTCAACCGGAGGAGCGTGGTGAGGTTTGTTTCTTGCATCGAATATAACTGCCTGTTTACAGCCCCAGTGTTTGTTTTGGGTAAATGCATCAATGCCGTAAATATCATGTGATGGATTGCATTTCGTGTAGGTAGCCCACAGATAGTTGGATAAATTTTGTGACAGGAAATTACTATCGTCACATATGATCAGCTGCGCAACACCGGTCAGATCCTGATTGATCAGTTGATCATTCAATAGCTGCATTTCTTTTTGGGCATGTATATAATCAGAAAAAGCCGAGGTGGAAATAGCAATCACTCCAGGCAGACATATTCTGGGATCTTTAAAAGAGTTGAGGTTATGTAAAGCAGAAGGAACTTCTTTACATAAATTTCTGATGGGTTCTCCATAAGCTGCCAGTACCAGTTTGCTGCCACTGTTTAAGTCTTCTCCCGAATAATCAAGGGTGTCAATGGTCGTTTGTGTGTAAAAATGAAGATCTCTGGTGAAATCTATTCGCTCAAATATATAGCTCAGAAATTCAGCTACGTGATGCGTGGTTAAATTTCGTTTATCCGATGCCGTTATAAATAAAAATTTTGCTAAGCTGAGTTGCCCGGTGCCTAAAATATGATTGGCAATGGTGAGAATCTCAGCAGGACGCTTATTTTGTATATATGGCGTATATCGTTCGCTGCCAATGGCAAGAAGGAGCGGATGGACACCCGCCGCATCAACGGCATGTACTTCTTTGAGACCGGGGATCTCCTGTTGAACGGCATACCCTGTCATTTCATGAATCAGCTCTCCGAATCGTGTGTCTTCCTGCGGCGGTCGACCCACTACCGTAAAAGGCCAGATAGCATCGGGGCGTGCATATACTGCGTTAACACGCATAAGCGGGAATGGATGTTGTAAGCTGTAATATCCCAGATGATCTCCAAACGGACCTTCGGGTTTGTTTTCGTTGGGATACACCTCTCCGGTAATTACAAAGTCGGCATCCGTACTTAAAGCATGACCCTTATCGTCGTACATATATCGGAATCTTCTGTTGCCCAACACCCCGGCAAAACTCATCTCGCTTAATCCTTCGGGTAAGGGCATAACGGCACTTAACGTATGCGCAGGTGGCCCGCCCACAAAGCAGCTCACTTTTAGCGGTTGATTCTTTGCATTGGCTTTGGTCTGATGCACGCCGATGCCCCGATGGAGCTGATAGTGCAGACCGATTTCTTTATTCAGCTCATATGCATTGCCCGTGAGTTGTATCCGGTACATGCCCAGGTTGGATTTCATAATGCCCGGCTGATCGGGATCTTCGGTATAAACCTGAGGTAGCGTGACGAATGCGCCGCCATCCATCGGCCAATGGTGTATTAAGGGTATATCAGAGATATTGATCTTCACAAAAGGATGGCGGCGCTTGCGCATCGGAAGGGCATTTAGCCCTGCACCAAGTACGCCCAGATACTTCCAGGGCTGCTTCAAAACCGCAATCGGATCTCCCTTTAAACGGATTAACTGCTGCACCAGCGGCAGGGTTTTTCTGAAAATATATCTACTCCTCTCTAAGGTCCCGAAAATATTGGAAGCAGCTCTGAATCGACTTCCTTTCACGTTTTCAAACAATAAGGCAGGCCCACCTGCTTCATGTACGCGCAGATGTATGGCAGCCATCTCCAGATAGGGATCCACGGGCTCTTTGATCCGAACTAGCTGACCGGTTTTTTCCAGATCCAGTAAACAAGATTCAAGTGTGCGATACATCATGCGCAAAAATATTCATTCAACTTAATAAACAATGACAGTCTTTCCTTGTTTGAATTCTTTGAGAATAATGCAAGGATATTTGCATGTTTTTTTTCAATTGAATCAACCTTATGGTACAGGCATACAATTTTCTCGCTTCCTGGCAACTTTTCCCCGAAAAATGCGCCTATAATTACGGAGAAGCAGCCAAAAGCGGCAACTATAAAATTGAATCTGTAAAAAATGGTTCGGCACTGCAAATCAGCATGAACTGGGTAAGTCGTACCAACGAAGCTTTTTTTGCATCCTATCAGCTCGTGCCGGATGGAATGCTGCACGAATACGACCATCAGGACTTTGCTGAACAAATCAGCGGAGAATTTATCAATGCATCAACGTTGGTGATTCGTTTCTATAAATCTGATGAATGCCACCTCACGGCAACGCATGAAATTCTTTCCAATGGCTATTTGAAAATCACGCAGGAAGGTTTGAATTCAGATCAGACTGCCTTTCAGAATATCGATGTTTACCATAAACAAATGAGTGTGCTGCCGTATGCTTCCTCTATCGGAGGAGTGGCCATACGTCCTACTAAAGAAGGGGTTATCCGCCATCAGGCACTACAGGCAATGGAAGAGCAGACCAATATGCATCTCGATCAGATCAGAGAACAAATTGAATTGCTGGCGCGTCAGGCACAGGAAATCGTCAAGCGTAAAGAATTATCACTTATGATTTATGAGGCAAAACTGAATTTTCGTCCGGTCATCGGACATATTTATCATTTATACCAGAAGCAGGATGATACGTATATTCTTTCTATGGTAAGTCCTAAAGAGTGGGGCGGTACCGGCCCTTTTAAGGCTTTCATCTCTTCTGCCAAACTCCTGGCCGATCACACCTGGATGGAAGTAGGAACGGTTATGGATGCCGCTGTGTGAT
>JBKDRQ010000101.1:0-8009 GCA_046341135.1 Bacteroidota bacterium | reverse complement strand
TGTAGTCCTGCAGTACATTTTCGAGGGTGGCAGACAGAGAAAATGGGACTTCATACTGAACAAATTCCTTTTCTTCTATTTGAGAAGCCAGAAGGATATTATTGGTGAGCACGTCCAGCCGGCCTGTTTCCGAAAGCGCATTATCCAGCAGCTTATGTTGTTGTGCGGTTTCCAATTGACGTTGTTTGAGGGTTTCCAGACTCAGCCGGGTGGTGGCGATGGGTGTTTTTAATTCATGGGTGACGGCCATCATGAAATTGCGCTGCATAGATGCATAGGATATTTGTCTGCGTACCGAACGGTAGACTACTAAGGCGCCGATGATGATGAGAAAAAGGAAAGTGATGCCTTCACTCAGGTGCTTTGTGGTGTTCCTTCTTTTTTCTTCCAGAATTTGTTGAGATAATGATCGATAGTACGGCATATCCGGATTCAGTTTTTCAAGACGCAATATCGTCATGGTTTCATTTTGCTTTTCCAGTGAAATATACCACCAGATGAGGGCGGCAACCACGTAGGTAAACAGCACCCAAAACCAGAAGGAAAAGTTTCTGAATCGAAAGAACCGAGTCATATTATGATGCCTTTTCTATGCGAATGCCTGCGTTCATGATATGCATGAGCGGATCATCGCGCATGATTTGCTTAAGCAGAATCGTATATTGCCCGCTTTTCTTAAAGCGAATCTGTTTAAATAAGGGATAACGCACTTCCCATATTCCTCCATAACCTGTTCCCATCCATTTGCCACTCGACTCCTGAAGCGTCAGTTCAAATCTACCCTTTTGAAAACTCGTATCGCACGGCTGCTTGGTTGCAATGTCCAGCCATATATTTCTATATGCATATGCATCTGTGTGTCGGAGAGTTACAAAAACATTATAGGAAGAAGTTGTATCTGTAATATCAAATTTTATTTGTGGTTCGAAGGAGGATGTCCATGCGTTTCCGGGAATCTGAATGTTTTGCTCAAACTGCTGTATGCGCATGCAGCCGGCCGCAGTGATCAATAATAAAACAGGCAGAATAAGCTTATTCACAAGATGGTATTTAAGGAGTAAAGATACAATGCCATTTACAAAACATTCAGCACCTGCTCTTTTGCCTTTTCCAGTTCATCTTTCATCAGCACGACTAATTTCTGAATTCCGGCATCATTGGCTTTAGAGCCGGTGGTATTGATTTCTCTTCCAATTTCCTGTAAAACGAAACCTAATTTCTTGCCCTTGGCCAGTTCTGATTCATTGAGAATAGAGATAAAATACTGGCAGTGATTCTTCAGACGAACCTGTTCTTCGCTGATATCTATCTTTTCGATGTAGTAGATAATTTCCTGTTCGAGACGGTTTTGGTCAATATTCTCTGCACCAACCTGCTCTGCAATTTTCTTTTTCAGTTCTTCCCGCATGCGTACCTGACGCTGAGGTTCGAGTACACTTATTTTCTCCTGTAATTCCTGAATATGATGAATATGGGAAAGGAGATCCGCTTTCAGCACAGCGCCTTCATTGGAACGATGTTCATTAATGGCGCCGATTGCTTTCAGCAATATTTTTTCAAATTGTTTATAACCATCATTGGTTAGAGAAGCTGTATTAGGGATGACCACATCCGGCAATCTTAAGAGTGCAGCAAGTACATATTCGCTCACCTGTATATTCAGTTCGTTGGCGATTTCCTGAAGCGGCATGAAATAACCTTTCGCAATTTCTTTATTAATGGTAATAGCTCCGTTGCCTCCGGTTTGTTTGAGTGAGATGGTACATTCTATAGAACCTCTCAGCAGATTTTCTGATAATATATTTCTGATGGCAAACTCGTAAGGCTTGAGTAAGGGCGTTAATTTCAGATTCAGTTCGTATTGTTTTCCATTGAGTGATTTGATCTCGATGAGGAAAACTTTGTCCTCCACCGCTTCTTCTGCTCTTCCAAATCCTGTCATTGATCTCAGCATGTTGTGATATTTTAAGCAATGTAAGCAATTAAATTTTCTCTTGTAGAAATTCTCTTATTAGTAATGTTTTCATTGGAGAATGTATAAAAAACAAAGCCCGGAAGAATCCGGGCTTTAATTATGGATGAGTTAGTAAGTACCGGGAATTTTCATTCCCTTCACAATATTAAAAATAATTTCTTTGAACACGAAAAATATTTCAATCTTTTTTATAAACATTTTTTTGGCGTTGTGGAAATCGATCAAGAATATTTATTTATATATCCGAACATTGCAGATGATTTGTGCTGTTGCGAAGATCTATCTATGCATAATTTACAAATGATGAATATAAACTTATGCGTTAATGGATGTATTAAATAACGATGAATAATAAAATTAAATCATGAAATTTCCTGCTCCTGTTCCGGTTAAATGGATTGCTGAATTAATAGAAGCTGATATCATTGGTAATATTGACGGGATAGCAACCGGCATCAATGAGATTCATAAAGTAGAATCCGGCGATTTGGCATTTGTAGATCATCCGAAGTATTATGAAAAGTGTATTCAGTCTGCTGCTGATTTTATTATCATCAATAACAAAACGGATTTTCCGGAAGGGAAAGCGTTACTGGTTTGTGCTGAGCCTTTTGAGGCTTATCTGAAAATTGTCCGTCATTTTCGTCCTTTTGTTCCTGCTGAAAAAATGATTGCAGGTAATGCGGTCATTGATCCGACAGCGGTTATTATGCCCGGAGTTTTTATTGGTAATCATGTGAAAATCGGTGCAGGTACGATTATTCATCCGAATGTTACTGTTTATGATCATGTTGAAATTGGTAGTAATGTTGTTATTCATGCCGGAACGATTATTGGAAGTGATGCATTTTATTTCAACACGAAAAAAAACAGGGAAGTGTGGTATAAGAAAATGCAGAGCTGCGGCAGGGTTTTGATACATGATGATGTAGAAATAGGTGCCGGTTGTACCATTGACAGGGGCGTTACGCACGATACAATTATTGGAGCAGGAACCAAGTTCGATAATCAGGTACATATAGGTCATGATAGTGTAATCGGGAAGAATTGCTTATTTGCTGCACAGGTGGGCGTTGCGGGTGCAGTTGATATTAAAGATGGCGTGGTATTATGGGGACAGGTGGGTGTAAGTAAAACGCTCACAATCGGAGAGAATACGATAATCTATGCACAGAGTGGTGTTGGTAATACACTACCTGCCAACAAAGTTTATTTTGGTTCACCGGTAGATGATGCGTCTGTAAAAAAACGTGAACTGGTTTGGGTGAAACGCATTCCTGAACTATGGGAAAGATTGTCAAAACTTGAAATCTCTATCGGGAAAAGCAATAATAAGTAACAATTTTTTATTTTCGACAACCACGACTGATAACTTATAAAATTATTTCTCTTCTGGCCAATAATCATAAGGAAGTTGATCTGCCAGATTTTTCCATGCCCAGTATCCACTGTTGATCACACTTTGCTGCTCATAGAAAAAGCCATTTTCTGCAACGACAAATCCCTCCATCATATCAACGGTTGAAAGTTGTTCTTTAGCAGTTAGAGGAAATTTGTTGGCAACCAGATAGCTACGTTCCATCGGGGCACCGGAATATTCAATGAGATACTTGCCTACCAGCAATATATCTTTTTCTGTATCATTGATGACGTCATAGAAACTGGAATCATAAGGGTTGTCAAGTGTCTCCGTTTTAATCTTTCCGGAAATTGAATCTGTTTGTACGGCTTTGATTACAAAATTATTTTCAGTTAATGTACTGTCGTAATAGCTGCGCATAAAATGCAATCTTGAACCATTATAGGCTTTTTCCCTGTTTATTTTCCAGATATTTTTCTGTGCTTCAGTACTATCCATTTCAATATAGAAAGCGGCTCCGTTATAGGAGCTTCCGTTTGAATTGTAATCATACATAAACGAGTCCAGCTGATATTGAATCTTATAGCCAAGTGCATTATTGACAATCATCAAGGCATCGTCTGCTTTTACCTTTAATCTGTTTCTTTTTTTCGAAAAATAAAACTTCAGGACTTCAGGATTAGATAAGGTGCAGGCTGCTGCATTAGGCGAGCTTCCAATAAAATAGGCAGTAAATTCCTTCCCGTATTTTTGCCAGCCATCTGCTACTTCATTGGTTGCCTGTATCACCACATCTTCCAGGTTTTTTGTTTTTTTACGAAGCTTTATCTCCATGTTTTCCTGATTGTCAGCAGAAGAACTCACTCGAATGGAAGCATTTTCGAATCCGGCGAAGCTGACCACAATATTATGGCCTCCTGTCGGGAGCATCAGGCCAAATGCCCCGTCTCTGTCTGAAAATGTACCTCTGGTTGTATTCTGACACAGAACAGATGCACCTTCGAGCGGAAGGCCAGTGCTGTCATCGAGCACTTTGCCTTTTATATAAAAGCTATTTTGTGCATGAACAGGTAAGCTTAGTAATGCAATCAATATAAAATACAGGTATCTCATCGTTTATTTATTAGAACGTTAAAGTAATGTATTTATGTTTATATACGCTATGTGAAATTCTAAAATATTCTTAATCATCTGTATTGTTTGGTCAGCCAGGCACAGGTTCTTTCAATGGTGGTATCAAGGGATGTATAGCGGAAAGCAGGCAAAAACTTTAATAGCTTTTCGTTATTGTAAACGGCATGAGCAAATGCTTTTTTGACTGTTTCTTTTGTGATTAAAGGTTCCTGTTTACTTAGCTGTGTTTTGAGCGCTTCCCATCTCCAGGCCAATTCAAGTAAATAGGCAGGTGCTTTTTTTGAAGGGCCCGGCTTATCAAAATGGAAAGCTATTCTTTCCATAAGTTGTTTATATGTATGATGTTCTGAAGCCATAATAAAACGTTCGGCTTCGATATCGGATTCCATTAGCAAGATCATGGCGGTTGCCACATCTGCTGCATCTACAAAACCATTAGATCCTTCTGTATAAAAAGAAAACTCATCCCACACCTTTTTAAATATTGCAGTAGATCCCTGCAGCCAGTTGCTTTCTCCCAGGATAATGGCAGGATTTACAATTACGGCAGATAGACCTTCCCCTATCCCTCTCCATACTTCTAATTCAGCAAAAAATTTGGTTTTGCCATAGTAGGAGGTGTTCTCATCTTCCGTCCATTCTGCCTTTTCTGTTATCGGCTCATTGTTTGCTGATTTACCTAGTGCCGCTACGGAACTTACATGTACCAGCTTTTCTATCCCACATTCAAGAGCAGCATTTACTATATTGGCAGTGCCGTCTACATTGATGGCATACATCCATTCTTTTTTTGATGGATGGAAAGAAACGATGGCCGCACAGTGATATACCTGTTTACATGTTTGAAGTGTATCTATAAGCAGGGAGATATCTAAAATATCTCCTTGCACCCATTCTACTTTTTTTGATTCTTCATCTGTTAGAAGCTTTGAAGTGTTTTGGTGGTACAGGGCTTTGATGGGAATATTTTGTTTGAGCAGCTGACGAATCAGGGCAGATCCGACAAGGCCTGAGCCTCCGGTTACGAATACATGGTTCTTTTCAATACTCATTAGTACATGAAGTTACGTTTTTGAAAAGAGAACCTGCTATCAGTAAGCACCGGTAAACTGTTTTAGGAAGCGCAGATCATTTTCGCTGAAGAGGCGGATATCTTTGATGCCATATTTTAGCATGGTAGGTCTTTCGATGCCCATACCAAATGCGAAACCCGTATACTTATTACTGTCGATGCCACAATTTTCTAATACTTTAGGATGCACCATTCCGCAACCAAGAATTTCAAGCCACCCGGTTTTTTTACATACGCTGCATCCTTTGCTGTCGCACAACATACAACTTACATCCATTTCAGCACTGGGTTCTGTAAATGGAAAGTAAGAGGGGCGGAAGCGCACTTTTACGTTTTGTCCGAATAGTTCGCGTACAAAAAAGTAAAGTGTTTGCTTGAGGTCTGCGAAGCTTACTTGTTCATCTATATATAAACCTTCTACCTGATGAAAAAAACAATGGCTGCGGGCACTGATGGTTTCATTTCTGTATACACGGCCCGGCATAATCATGCGAATGGGAAGTTTTCCTTTTTCCATTTCACGAATCTGCACATTGCTGGTATGGGTACGCAATAACCAGGCAGGCTCCTGCTGCACATAAAAGGTGTCCTGCATATCGCGGGCCGGATGATTTTCAGGCAAATTGAGTGCGGTGAAATTATGCCAGTCGTCTTCTATCTCGGGGCCATCTGCAACAGAGAAGCCCAGTCGCTGAAATATTTGAATGATGCGGTTGCGCATCAGACTGATCGGATGGCGGCTGCCGGTAAGAATGGGGTTGCCTGGCAATGAAAAATCCTGGTCGCTTCCTTCTTCGGCACTTTCTTCCAGAAGTGTTTTTGCGGTTTCAAACTTCTCTTCTGCAAATATTTTAAATTCATTAAGCAGCTGCCCCATTGCTTTTTTCTCCTCAACGGGTACATTTTTCATCTCGCCCATGAGGGATTTAACGATACCCTTGGTGCCCAAAAAATGAATTCGATAGGCTTCCAGCTCCTTTACATTTTGAATAGGATAAGCTTCTATTTCTTTTTTTAAGCCATCAATTTTTTCCGTCAGTCCATTCATGCGGCAAAGATAACGGAGAAAACCAGTTGTAGGTTGTGGGTTGTCGGTTGTTGATCATTTCTATACTAATATTATAGGAAAATAGCCACAAAATGCCTTTCCAGCCAAAGTCTTTTGTAAATTTGCATCCCTGAAACGGGTTGTGGATGAACAAAAACCTTGTTTCGGACATTAAGTAAGTACTCAATAAATAAGTTTATGGCTGAAGCAGCAGTTCTGTCCAATACATTGACAGCAAAAGATTTTCAAACAGATCAGGAGGTACGCTGGTGCCCGGGTTGTGGGGATTATTCTATTCTTGCGCAGGTACAAAAGGTGATGCCTACATTGGGTATTCCCAGAGAAAATATTGCTATTATCAGTGGTATTGGTTGTAGCAGCCGCTTTCCTTATTATATGAATACCTATGGCATGCATTCTATCCATGGGAGAGCTACTTCCATTGCCAGTGGCTTAAAAGCAACGCGTCCGGATCTGAGTGTTTGGATTGTTACAGGTGATGGAGATGCGCTGAGTATCGGCGGTAATCATACCATCCATTTGCTGAGAAGAAATTTTGATGTCAATATTCTGCTTTTTAATAATCAGATTTATGGGTTAACAAAAGGGCAGTATTCCCCTACTTCTGAAGAGAACAAGATTACGAAGAGTACCCCTTTCGGAAGTCTGGATCATCCATTTAATCCATTGGCGCTGGCGATGGGTGCTGATGCTTCTTTCATTGCGAGAAGTATGGATCGCGACCCCAAACATTTACAGGAAATGCTGTTGCGTTCTCATGCACACAAAGGCGCTTCTTTACTTGAGATTTATCAGAACTGTAACATCTTTAATGACGGCGCTTTTGAAGTATTTACGGAAAAGTCCAGTAAGGCAGATGAGGCATTGTTTTTAGTGCATGGTCAGCCATTAGTGTTTGGTGCCGGTCAGAATAAAGGCATCAAATTAGATGGGTTTAAGCCGGTGGTGGTAAATCTTGATGAAGGGCATAGTAAAGATGATCTCTGGATTCACGACGAGAAAGATTTTTATAAAGCACATATATTGGTGCGCATGTTTGATGATCCGCGTATTGCCGGCCACCTTCCTCGTCCTTTCGGCGTTTTATATGAAGCAGAACGTCCCTGCTATGAAGAGTTGATGCAATTGCAGATTGATGAAGTGATTGCAACCAAAGGCAAGGGAGATCTAAATAAGTTGCTGCGCGGCAAAGAGGTTTGGGAGATTGTAGGGTGATGAATTAAGTCAAAAGTCAAAGAGCAAAATCTAAAAGGTGTGTCGGTTGGCGGTTATCTGTTGTGAGTTGGTTGGTATAATTTTAAATTCCTAATTAATAATTTATCCAGATCCTTTCAATAAATTCTGCGATCGTTTTTCTCAGCTGTGATGCCTTACCTGTGTGATTGTTAATCATAATCGA
>JBKDRQ010000100.1:0-2577 GCA_046341135.1 Bacteroidota bacterium | reverse complement strand
TATTTGACATATTTGGCATTACTAAACAAGTGAAGGCATCCTTTGGGAAGACGGTCAATTTGGCCAGCGGCGCCTACCTAGTTATAGAACATACAGAGGCATTACATGTTGTTGATGTAAACAGCGGATATAAAAGTGTCAGTGCCAATCAGGAAGAAAATGCTCTTCAAACCAATCTGGAAGCGGCAGCAGAAATAGCACGTCAGCTTCGTTTGAGAGATATTGGCGGTATCATTGTAGTTGACTTCATAGATATGAAACTGCCTGAAAATAAACGAAAGCTGGCAGAAGCAGTTGAGCAGTTGATGAAAGCAGACCGTGCCAAACATGCTATCCTCCCCATCTCCAAATTTGGTCTGATGCAGATCACGCGTCAGCGTATGAAGCCGGAAGTAAAAATTAATACTCAGGAAATATGTCCCAGTTGCAGTGGTAGCGGTAAAGTAGCTTCTACACTCGTGCTGGAAGATGAAATAGAAAAGAACCTCAATTATCTGGTGATGCAGAAGCACAAAGATCTGGTGCTCACAGTGCATCCCATTATGGAAGCGTACCTCAGAAAAGGTTTTCCTTCAAGACGGATGCGCTGGTCGTGGAAGTATAAACAAAAGATTCGCGTAAAAAGCGACAACAACTATCACCTTACCGAATATCATTTTTTTGACGGCAATGAAGAGGAAATAAAAATGATGTAATAGGATACATAAATTGAAAGCCGGTTCATTTATTCCATAGCCGTCACACTAATTTCCACGTTTACATTTTTGGGTAAACCTTTTACAGCAATCGTTTCTCTTGCAGGAAACGTACCATTAAAATATTGTCCGTACACTTCATTCACTTCAGTAAAAAGTTGCATATCGCTTAAAAAAATGGTCGTTTTAACGATGTTGCCAAAATCCATCCCGGAAGCGAGCAGTATCGCTTTTATGTTTTGCATTACCTGATGCGTTTCAGACTGTATATCTGATAATAATAATTCTCCGGTAGCTGGATTGATGGCAATTTGTCCGGATACAAATAAAAGCCCACCCTTTTTTACAGCCTGACTATAGGGGCCGATAGGAGCCGGAGCACCTGATGTTTCAATAACTCTTCTTTCCATGCCACAAAACTAACTGAATTCCTCTTTATTGATTATAACTTGATAATATTAATAATACAGAAACAAATGAGGTAATTTTGAACTTCAATAAACAACAGATCATTTTTATGGCATTGATCCTTTGTATAGATACCAGTGGTGAAAAAGCTTCTGTTGCATTGGTTGAAAATGGAATTTGCCTAGATTATAAAATCAGTGCAGTACAAAAAGAACACGCCTCTTTTCTGCAACCCGCCATTCAGGAAATTTTTTCTAAAAAACTAATTGAATTATCAGCCATTGATGCAGTAGCTGTAAGTATTGGCCCTGGTTCCTATACCGGTCTAAGGGTCGGCTTGTCATCAGCGAAAGGCCTATGCTATGCGTTGCAGAAACCACTGATTGCCATAAAGACGCTCACCTTAATGGCCTATGCTTCTCAACAAACAATTAAATCAATTGCTCAATCCGAATCCTATTTTATTGTACCTATGATTGATGCCAGAAGAAATGAAGTTTTTACGGCAGCTTTTGATGCGCAATTAAATTCCATCGAATTAGATAAATCTCTGATATTGTCTGAAAATTCTTTTCTGGAACTGTTGTCGGTGTCGCCGGTTTTTTTTACAGGCAACGGTGCTGAAAAGTGGCAGTCTCAGTGCCATCATGATAACGCTCATTTTAAGTCCGTTTCCTGGCATGCCGGCGATATGGCTAATATGTCGGAAGAAGCTTTCAATGAGAAGGTTTTTGTGCCGGTTGATAGGGCTACTCCCTTTTATTTAAAAGAGTTTTATAATACACAAACTCAGGCGGGCTAACACTTGTAAAGGGATTATTCTTTACTTTTATTTCCGTCTGAAGAAATTTAACATGGCAAATACGGATTTAGATAATAATAGTAATGCAATTCAGTTACCTGATCAGCATCTGGTTCGTAAATCGGCATTGGTGTTTCGCGCTCTCAATCATCCGCTTCGTCAGAAGATGCTTGCTATGCTCGCTGAAAAAAAGCAATTAACCGTAACAGAAATATATGAAGCCCTTCTGTTAGAGCAATCTGTGGTATCTCAACATCTAGCCATTTTAAGGAGAACAGGATTTGTGAAAACCAAGAAACAAGGGAAGTTTGTGTGGTATATGATACAGGAAAATCGACTGGATCAAATTCATCAGGCCATTGATGTTTTAATGAACTAATTTGATGAAGGAGCGGGACATGTGGGATCAGCCCATCTGTCTTTAAATTCGCTCTTCCATTGGTGCTTCCATCTTCTGTGTGTCCATAAATAATTATCCGGTCTTTCTTTAACAGAAGCCTCTACTTTTTTAGCCAGCAGGTATGTTAGAGATGCTTCACTGTAACTATCCGGCTTTTGTGTAATTTCTTCAAAAACCACCCTGTAGTAGCCTCTTTTAACCTTAAAAAAGTTTGCATAGATAATTACAGTATCTCTGTCAATAGCACCTTTGGCTGGTCCTGAGAAAAAGGG
>JBKDRQ010000099.1:0-4173 GCA_046341135.1 Bacteroidota bacterium | reverse complement strand
CCACACAATATACAAAAGCAAACTCCACATTAAAGATGCCATATATTTATAAAAAAGAAGCACCTAAGCCAAGCCCCCACAACAAGTTTGAGGCATTGGCAAGCCGACTTTGATTGCGCACCCAACCACCATCCCAAAACCCGTACAAAAAACTATTCTGACCAGTAAGTACCCGATATTCTGTAGTCAACACCGCATATGCTGATGCGAAAAAACTTTCATCATCAAAGCCTCTTAATAACTGAAAGCCTCCCAATTGAAAAAGTTCGTTTCTAAACAGCGCAGGGCTCTGCACCCAGCCCCCATTCAACGATGTTTTCAACACCGTTTGACTGCCTGTCTTAAAATACCTTGATGCTGTACCGCGAAGCCTAAAAGAATAAGCATTGGTAGCAACCGAATCATATAAATACTTATAATCTTTTGTAACACTCTGCTCATTTTTTAATGAAGTAATAGTATTGTTTCTTCGTATTCGCCGCAAACCTGCCGTGGTCTGAATTTTTATATCAAAACCATTTCTGGGATTGAATCTGTAATCCGTATTCCACCATTCATAATCAACCCCTATACTTGAAGTAGTCTGATCAATCTGCTCCGGCAAACGATTATTTCTTTTTATAGATGCCGTATCAATAAAATCAAGTGACGTGATAAATTGCTGAAAAAACACTTTACCATTTCGGTTGCCCCCGAAAGCATAAGCTGCACCTAACTGATATTGAATATTAAGGAATGAACTATCCTTCTTAAATCCCTCAAATAAAAAATCTGCACCAAAAGGAGAGCCCAATAAATAAGGTTGCTGATAAGACAATTTCAACCTGGGCGACTGTACCTGAATCTGCTGAAACATCACTAAAATAGATTCTCCTAAACCAAAACTATTCTTAAGACTCAGGTTGAAATCGCCGGTAATCAACAATTTATTAGAGCCCGATGCCTCTGAAGATGGAAGAAAGCCTACCAATCCGTTGATCTGACTACTTTTTTTACCTTTCAGATAAACATTTAAAAGTGAGCCTGTTCCCAAATAGCTGATATCTGATTGCTGCTGTACCGCCAGATAAGGCAACTGCCGAAGTTTTTTATCCACCTCCAGCAGCTTCTTCTTTTTATAAACAGACCCATTGGGAAGATCCAGATAGCGCTGTAAAAAACTATTCCTGATATTCACTTCTCCGAATATGCGAATGCTGTCAATTTTATATAAAGGCCCTCTGTTGATTTCCAGCTTAGGGTTTAAGTCCTGCACATTCAAATCAAAACTATCCAGCCTGACTTCCGCAAATGGATACCCATTATCCTCAAGATACCCCACTAATTTTTCCTTCAACAGGGTGAGTTTACTATAGTCAAAACTCCTGTTCGAAAAATATTTTTTCCTCCATCCAATTGCTTCCAGCAACGGCTCATCTGATGGCTTTACACGTACGGCACCCCAATTATATGATTGCCCCAAAAACAATCGGATAGCCGCAACCGAATCGCCCATCTCAACCGAATCTACAGAAGCCCCTAAAAAACCCTTCCCCCTTAATAGAGTTGGTAATCCATTGATGTAAACACTACAAGCATTCTTATTGTCAAAAGTTTCACGCAATACAGGTCTTAATGATACAGAAAGACTATCGGCATAAATCGTTTGTAGCTTGTAAGCCTGTGCGTGAACCGAATGATAAAACGACAATAATATAACAAAGAAAAAAAAATGTACAAGGCTGTAGCGCACCAAGCCGGTAATTTTGCAGTTGAATAAATTTATATCATTGGCCGGCATATACATACATATTCCCTTTTGCAAACAAAGATGCCATTATTGCGACTTTCATTTCAGCACAAGTTTACATCATAAGAACGAGCTAATCACTGCTTTGTTAAAAGAGATAGAAATTCATGCCCGGGAAAATTACCTCGGAACCACTTCTATTGAAACGATTTACTTTGGCGGAGGTACCCCCAGCCTGATACAGACAACAGCTATCGAAAATATTATAAAAGAGATTAATGAATACTGGACGATACAGCCAAATGCAGAAATCACCCTAGAGGCAAATCCTGACGACCTGAATGAAACTGTGCTTGCTGAGTGGAAAGCCATCGGCATAAATCGGCTGAGCATCGGCATTCAGTCTTTATATGACGATGAGCTTAACTGGATGAACCGTGCACACAATGCGCAAGAAGCACTCACGGCACTCAACAAAGCAAGAGATGCCGGCTTCCGTCAGCTGACAGCCGACTTTATTTACGGAGGGCCATTGATGACAGACGAAAGATGGAGCAAAACGCTTGAATGGATTGCCGAACAACAGATCCCACATGTTTCCTGCTATGCTTTAACCACCGAGCCAAAAACACCGCTTGCCAAAAAGAAAAAAACACCCCTGGAGATAGAAACGGACAATGAAAAACAAAGCAGTCAGTTTCTTATGCTGATGGATGCGATGCATAAATCGGGATACGAACATTATGAAATTTCCAATTTTGCACGTGCCGGACAAAGAAGCCGACATAATACAGCTTACTGGCACGGCAAACATTATCTGGGCATTGGCCCCTCTGCCCATTCATTTAATGGCAGCTCCCGACAATGGAATATTGCCAGCAACAGCAAATACATCAAGTCAATTCAAACCAATATCATACCGGCAGAAACTGAGGTTTTGAGCAAAACGCAAATGATCAATGAGTATTTACTGACGCATTTGCGACTAAAAGAAGGTTGCAGCAAAAATTCTATTTCGGAAATGTTTGGAGAAAATTATCTCGATAAAATTGAAGCAGCACTCAAAAAATATGAAATGAAAGGACAGCTTGTAATCAATGATGACAGCTTTATGCTCACCAATGAGGGTAAATTATTTGCAGACGCTATTGCTGCCGATTTGTTTTTTTCAGAAGAAAAACCTGAACTGAACTAGTTGCCTTTAATACGTACAAACAGGTTAAGGGCCGTATTCAGATCCCACTTATCAAAGCGCCCCCTTTGCACGATCAGCTCATTTCCCTTCGGATGACTCAGAAAATAATGAAATACAAAATGCTCTCGGGGTTTTTCCCATCCAATGATTTGTCCGAAACGTAAATCATTAAATACCAGGGTATCGCCCCAATGCTCTGCCGTATAATATCCCTGTGAAAAACGAATAAGCTTCTGCAGATTTTCATGATCACTAACAGTATCCAGCAGGTGCGCATTGCGGGGATAATAATTGAATTTGATATTTTCGCTTCGATCAAACAGTGATCTGAATCCTACATGATACCCACTATCGTTCCCTGCCACCACAAACCACAACCAGTTTTGCAAAGGTGCAGGTGTAGTAAAATATCTTTCATGAGGAATATTTTGTTTTTTAAAGGCATGCTGCACCTCACGGTCTATCGTAAATTTATTGATGACGCAATATCCTAAATACAGCACACTCATGGTAAGACCGAATTTCCACCAGAATGTACGGGCAGGGTCTGATTTTTTCAAAATGACCAGCGCAAGCAGACTAATACCTGTCCAAACTGAAAAGAAAGGATCCGCTACATAAATGGCATTAAACGAAAAACGCTGATGACTGAATGGTTCCAGCCAGGCGGTTCCGTAATTATTAAAACCATCAATAAATAAATGCACCGCAATAACTGAAAAGAAAAAGATCAGCCATTTTTTAAAGGAAATATTATGCGGGCGATGCCATTTTTCTGCGGCTAATGCCATTACCGGCGCTGCAATAAACAGGAAGAGAAAAGAATGAGTGAACCCCCGGTGTGCCAATAAATCGGAAGCGGTATCCATCCAGAAAGAAGCCACAAAATCAATATCCGGAATACTCTGTGCCAGCGCACCCCAGATCATTGCCTTCTAGCCCAGCTTCTTGCCGGCAAATGCCTCTCCCATACATGCCCCCAGTGCAATATGTGTGATACTATCCATAGGGCGGAAAAATACTAAAGTGAAACGAAATAAAGAATGACTGAAAAAAAATGCGAAAAACGTAAAGAAGCTAAGTGCTTATAGTGCTCACTCCCGGTCCATTCGCCATTGCAGGGAAAGCTCCAATGATTTGGCAGGTCTTGAACCTTTCTTTAAATCATTAACGGCAACATCATAACTAAAACCTATCAATAATTTTCTGTATTCCATAAACACATATGGAGATACAGCATCTCCGGTAC
>JBKDRQ010000098.1:0-2833 GCA_046341135.1 Bacteroidota bacterium | reverse complement strand
GTACAAACATGGTTTCTCTAACATGCGCCCAATTGTCATAATAATCGGGCGCATATTTTTTATCAGAGAGTTTTGCGTTTATTTCTTCAATGGTCATCATGTGCAAGATAGTGATTTATTACAGTCGCAATTTTGTGCAGGTATTTCAAGGTAGAATTGGTTTCCTGTTTCATTATTTCTTGACAATTCTCCCTCAACTTGATACTCAACACCATCAATCAATACATTTTTTCCCGCCAAAATGCTTACAACAAATTTAGCAAATGATTTTGGCAAATGAGAGGTTCTTAGTAACCAATTTTCACAAATCTGAGTTGCCGTTGTCTTAAGTGTTGTTTGAATCTTTTCCTTACTTATATTGAAAGATTGCTGCTCAAAAGAGCCAGGCACTCTAACTCTGTTTGAGTAAACAAAAGGAAAACCTAATCCCTGAGTGTAGTTATTGCCGTAGTAGCTTCCAAAACAATCTAAATAGCTATAAGTAGACTCAATATTGTAGATATATGGGAACTTGTCACAAGGATAAAACTTAAACGGCTCACTGTAATAAGTTGAAACATCGTTTTCAGGCAAACATGCTCCTTCTTCTTTTGGGAATCTAAATACAAAATAGAAGCAAGGCTCTAAATTGTTTAGCACCAAATAATCTTTAATCGCTTCAAGATTAAACCTCACCATCTGAATTGGATGCTCTTCAATTGACCCGTCTATTTCATTGGTGATGTATTCTCCAACATAAGCTTGTTCAATTATATTGTTATTCATTTCAGTTGTAATCTCAAGAGCCTCACCATTGCAACACAATCTTATCTCATAAGAAACAGATGTTGGGTCTCCTACATCTATTAAATTTTCAGGAAAGAATGTGTGTAAACAGTTTGTGCTATAAGCGGGCTGTTGGAATTGAAAATCAAATGTGTCACCGTCAGTGAATGGAATCCAAAAAGGAAGGTCATTACCGCAAAGATTACAATTCCAAAGAGCTTCGTCATTACAACTTATAAGACCATTTGAAATCACGAGGTCTGTACAATCATAACTAACACCAACAACACAATTGCACTTAAAACACCGAATCCTTGCTATTGGGTCAAGGTAATCAGTTACGGGAGTGATGTCACAATAGTAACGACCTCTCCCTTGATAGCTATTAAATAGTTCCATTTTTTACTCGCAGTATTCGTTTCCAATTTTAAATACTCCTGCCCCGCTATAATCTGTTCCTGCTTCAAATCTAATCGTCCAAAAATCAGGAGAAAGAGGGCCAATAGGCATTGTAAACATTATTGCGCCTATTGTTTCACCAACAGGTATTGTTACGGTTGGTGCTCCCGTAAAGTCGTGGCGAGAGAACCAAATATTTATAACCCTTGTTGTTGCGCTTGCAAAGTTGTAGTGGAAGTAATAAGTTCCACCAACAACAGGAAGAGAAGCAGCAATATTTCTTGAGCGAACATACAAGAATCTGTTTAACGGAACATTCAAGAACACCATAGCCAGATCATTAGTAAGCTGAGGCGTATTCATTTGAATGTATTGAGTTGTTCCACCCATGTTGTCATGTCGATTAAGATATGTACAAGTAGGAGTAAGAGTTCGCTCAGTCCAATATCCACAGAATCTATAAGAAGTAGTTCTAAGTTCAGAAGTGTCAATATAAACATGAGCCTCGTAAGGCGGATTTGCATTTACGCTATATTGAACTGATTGGCTTATTACCATATCTGCAAGACCATAGTTTTGAAGTCCATTAGGTGATGCAGCGGCATTGCTTTCTGTAAGAGTTGATAATCCATAGGGGAACTCTTCAATAAAGAAGTTGAACCAACCGATATAAGGCGCAATATCGTCAGAGGTGTAAATGAGTCTTAATTGAGAATAGTTAAGCGCGTTTACAAGAGTTGGTAAAGGAATCCAAGTGTTTATTGTTGGGTCATATCCTTCGAATTGAAAGTTTACAATGTGAGGTGGAAATCCTGAGTTTACGTTCTCAAAAGAAATCGCACTTACCATAAAAGCTCTACATATTGAAAAAGTAAATGGCTCGCCAAAATATGAGCTTAAGTCAAAAATAAATTCATATTCAAAGTAAACATCCTCATCTATCCAACTGTTGACTACGTTTAAAGCATTTATGTAGTTTGTTGCATTAGGCCCGGTAATTGGATATTTATCCATATACGTCTCCATCTTGCACTGAGATACATTTCCATTAAACGTTGTGCTCTCCCAGGGAACTCTAATATTGTTTATTTCAAGATGTATCTGGTCAATGTTTTCGTCTGAAACAACTAAAGCACCAAGGTTTTGCCATCCGTATAAAGCTGAATTATCTCTTATTGAGGTGTAATTCCCATATTCAAAAAAAGTAGCATAATCCTGGTTAGGGTTTGATGGAAAATAAAGTTGTCTTTTATAAATTCTAAGGTTTACCTGAGTCAACAAGCTTCTCCAATCATCGACGTCAAGACCCCAATCTTGAATGCAATTGCCAAACGCACCGTCTTCTACTATAAGTCTATGCTTAATTCTTTCCTTTCCAACAGGACGGTAATCGTCAGTCTCGCGTGTCTCAAAGTAATTATCCCAATGAGACTCAATTTTCGGAACACAGTCACAATCGTAATCAGGACTTCTTTTTACTCCATATTGATTGCTTTTGAATGTATTTACCATATAACCATCTTGCCCATAAACTATCGCAAAAATCATGTAGTTATGAGTCGGGTCAATAGAAGTATCTACATAACAACTTGCCTCCCATACGTCCGAACCAAGATAAGTAAATGTTGATGGCAAAATAAGGTGGTTGTCAATTACACCTATTCCCGCG
>JBKDRQ010000097.1:0-2578 GCA_046341135.1 Bacteroidota bacterium | reverse complement strand
ATGTTCTCCTCCGCGATGGATCAGGTCGCCGTTTTCTTGTCTCCGTCCAAACTGGAAAAAACGGGCATCTCATCCCAGTGCTCGTGGATTCGGGCAAAAAACCCATCCAACGCGGCCAGCGCCTGTTGATGGCGGTTCATGTCGGGGCTCAAGAAGGCATCGTCTGCACGAAGTAGTAAGATTAAGCGGGATCAATGTATCCATAGACAATGATGATTATCCCATACAAATTAAAGTTGCTTCTTTACCGAATGCACGCTTACAGGTCTATTTTTTAGATAATGAAGACTTCTTCAAACGCAAATTTGTTTTCCACGACGAAAACGACAAGTGGTTTGACGACAATGACTTAAGAACAATTTTTTTCTGTAAGGGGGCATTGGAAACGGTGAAAAAATTTGGCTGGCCGCCTGATATTATTCATTGCAGCGGCTGGATGAGCGGACTAATACCTATGTATCTGGCTACCGCTTATAAAAAGGAGCCTGTTTTTAGTAATTGTAAGCTGATATATACCATAGGAGAAAATACTTTTAAGGAAAAACTGGGAGCCCGTTTCCTTAAGCTGGCAAATATCCATGCCAATATCAAGGAAAAAGATATGGCAGTTTATAAGGACACCAATAATGTTGCGCTTTTCCGCGGTGGTGCTACTTATGCAGATGCCATCAGCTTTGGTGCTGAAAAAGTTGACAAAAAACTGGCAGAAGAATTTGCTAAAGTAAAAGGGAAAAAAGTAATTCCTTACAGGGCAGACAGCGATTTAAGCGAATACATTCAACTTTATCAAGACCTTTCATCGAAATAATTCATGAATCATTGCTTGTATTTCTATTTTCAGAAATTTTTTGACATCAGAATATTCTTAATTTTTTTATTCCTCTCTGGCTGCAATAAACTTGACAGAACAGGGATTGGAAATGAATTGATTCCCGGAAGTGACAGGTTGGTTACAGACACTCTTTACTTAAATGTTGAAACCAAACTAAGAAATACAGACTCCTTAAATTTAGACAGTACGGTTATTCAAAAAAACGAAGCTCATTGTTTAGGTTATGTAAATGATCCTGCATTTGGCAAAACCACTGCGTCCATATATCTGCAAACATTACCACTAAGATATCCGCTCAAGTTCCCCGTTTCAAAGGACAGTTTGTTTTTAGATTCTTTGGTTTTATCCCTTGCTTATGCGGGAACGTATGGAGATACAAATACAGTCAGCAAAGCCTATGTATATAAACTGGCAGATCCTGAATTCATTTACACAAAACAATATAAGCTGTATGAGTCACCTCAGGTATCCACCAATGAACTGCTAGGCAGCACTACATACACAAGAAGTAAGATTACTTCCGTCACCAAGCTCGATTTATATAAAGACTCCGCTGTCAATACTTTACGCATAAACTTAAATGAAATATCCGGAATACAACTTGGACGATCTATTTTGGATCAGGATAATATAACCGGTGCTTTTCTGAACGACTCCGCATTCAAAAAGTTTCTCAACGGTTTTGCCATCATTCCTGATTCTTTATCCGGCAACAATGGTGCGCTGCATTATTTTGCATTAAACGCCCCGAATACCAAGCTGATATTATATTACAGAATGCTGAAAAAAGAAGGTGGCACTGACACCACTTTTGCATCTTTCCCTTTTTCTGCCGACTTCAACAGATCAGCCAATGCCAATAAAATTCACAAAACACTCAGCGCAGAAGTTGTGAATGACCCACAGTATGCTTATATAATGACGGCTCCCGGGATTTCTACAAACCTGGAGATTAAAGGACTGGATGCGCTTGCAGGAAAGCCCTATATTGTGCACAGAGCTGAAATTATTGCTACACAGGCTGAAGACAATACAGTGAGCCCCATTTTTACTCCACCCGTCACCCATTTGTATTCCATTAACGATCTGGGTCAACAAACCACCATCCCTTTTGACAGTGACATATATTTTAACCGCGTGAGTATTGATTTCAGAAGAAATGTTTTTTTGAATTCTATTTCAGTGGAATACTGCGGAGGGAATCCGGTTTACAAAACTATCAACAATCAAAAACTTGCAGAGTACCGATATAACGTAACCCGATACGTACAGAATGTAATCAATAAAAAAATCGGCACCAGATCATTTAGAATTTCAGCTCCCTATAATGCTGAATTTGCCGGCGGAAACATCAGTTTATTCCCACTAAATGCACTTGCTGCAGGAAGGATTAATCTTTATGGAGGCAGCCACCCGACCAAACCTATGCGACTGATTGTATATTATTCAAAACCATAGTGTTTGAATTGTTTCAGCCCTTATCTTTGCGGCTGAAAAAATAATATATTATGCCATACTTATTTACTTCCGAGAGTGTTTCCGAAGGACATCCTGATAAAGTAGCAGATCAGATATCCGATGCACTCATTGATAATTTTCTTGCCTTCGATCCTCAGTCGAAAGTAGCATGCGAAACTTTAGTAACCACAGGACAAGTTGTACTTGCAGGCGAAGTAAAATCTAAAGCTTATTTAGACGTACAGACAATTGCAAGAGGAGTCATTAAAAAGATCGGATACACTAAGA
>JBKDRQ010000096.1:0-2513 GCA_046341135.1 Bacteroidota bacterium | reverse complement strand
GCTTATGGTGGATTGGATTTAGTATTTCTGTTGTTCTCCTGTTATTTGGCGTAGTCAGTCTTTATAAAGAGGTAGTATATGGTACCGGTATGTGGAACCTGAATAAAACCATTGGGTGGGGTTGGGATATCACCAACTTCGTATGGTGGGTAGGTATCGGTCACGCCGGAACTTTGATCTCTGCAATTCTTTTGTTATTCCGTCAGGGCTGGCGTACCGGTGTAAACCGTGCAGCAGAAGCGATGACTATCTTCGCGGTAATGTGTGCGGGTCAGTTCCCGGTATGGCACATGGGTCGTGTGTGGATGGCTTTCTTCGTATTACCTTACCCCAACTCTAGAGGCCCACTTTGGGTGAACTTCAACTCACCGCTGTTGTGGGACGTATTCGCGATTTCTACTTACTTCACCGTTTCTTTATTGTTCTGGTACAGTGGTTTGATTCCTGATATGGCTACCCTGCGTGATCGTGCGAAAAAGAAATGGGCTAAAATGTTTTATGGTATCAGTGCTTTCGGATGGACGGGTTCTACCAAACACTGGCAGCGTCATGAGAGTCTTTCGCTGGTGCTTGCCGGTTTAAGTACGCCCCTCGTACTTTCGGTGCACACCATCGTATCGTTCGACTTCGCCACATCTGTAATTCCCGGATGGCATACTACTATCTTCCCTCCCTATTTCGTGGCGGGTGCGATCTTCTCAGGATTTGCGATGGTGCAAACGCTGATGCTCGTGCTTCGTAAAGTATATGCGTTGGAAGATTATATTACGATCAGCCATATTGAAAATATGAACAAGGTAATTGTATTGACGGGTTCAATCGTGGGTTGTGCCTATCTTACCGAGTTGTTCATGGCCTGGTATGGTGCTTCCAAATATGAATATGATATCTTCTTCAAGTATCGTATTGCAGGTCCTTATGGATGGAGCTACTGGCTGATGATGACTTGTAACGTAATCACGCCGCAGTTGTTCTGGTCTAAAAAATTACGTCGCAATATACCTTTCACCTTCCTCATGAGTATTGTGGTGAATATCGGTATGTGGTTTGAGCGTTTTGTGATCATTGTATCTTCTTTATATCGTGATTATCTGCCTTCTTCCTGGTCGGTGTATTACAGACCTACCATCTGGGAGGTTGGATTTTATCTCGGTTCGTTCGGATTATTCTTCACCTGTTTCTTCCTGTTTTCCAAATACTTCCCGGTTATTGCGATTGCAGAGATCAAGCATGTACTGAAGAGAAGTGGTGAAAGCTACAAGGAGAAAATGGATCCATTGGAGAAAGAGACAGTAGAAGAATTTGCTCATAACGCACATCATTAATAGTATAAGTAAAACAATATGCCAGTTAAAAAATTTATTGTAGGCTGTTTTGATGATGAAAAGACGCTGTTCCCTGCGGTAAAAAATACCCGCAAGGCCGGTTATAAGATTCATGATGTTTACACGCCTTTCCCTGTTCACGGCTTAGATGCCGCGATGGGTTTGCGTGATACCAGTCTGCATACAGCAGGATTTATTTACGGAATTACCGGTACGACCACTGCCCTCAGCTTTATGAGTTGGGTGTTTACAAAGGACTGGCCTTTGAATATCGGTGGTAAGCCCAGTTTTCCATTACCTGCGTTTATTCCTATCATTTTTGAATTGACCGTATTATGTGCGGCGGTGGGAATGGTGTTGACCTTCTGTTATCTCTGTCAGCTCGCTCCTTTTGTGAAGAAAGATCATTTCCATTTACGCGCAACAGACGATTTATTTGTCATGCCCCTGGAAGTGACCGATAAGACAAATGTTGAAGAGGTGAAAGCATTTTTGAAGAGTGCCGGAGCAGTGGAAGTATTTGAAAAAGAAGCGGAGACCGGCTGGTGGTTAGGTCGATACGATAAGGATAAAAAATTATTTGAGAAAGAAGCAGCAACTGCATAAAACATTTCAGATGAGTGTAATGAAACATATTTTACCCGCGTTGACCCTCGCTTCTGCCATGATCATTTCATCATGCAGCAGCGTAAAAAGAGAGCCCGGAAAAATCTATATGCCCGATATGGCCTATAGCCGCGCCATTGAAACTTATTCTGATCCTACCTCTCTCAGAGAAGCAGGGATCAATTATAACGGTGCGCCGGTTGCAGGTACCGTGAAAAGAGAAGGCATTGCTTCTTTTCCGGTGGCTATTGATAAAGTAGGCGATACTACTAACTATGTTGCGAGTAAGCAAGTGCCCAATCCCCTTCCAGCCTTACATGAAAAAGAGATGGCGGAGGCAAAGCGCTTGTATAACGTGAATTGTGCTATTTGCCACGGTGAAAAACTTGACGGTAATGGTCCGATTTATAACGGAGGCAATGGTCCTTATCCGATTGCGCCTAAAAATTTAGTAGCAGACCCTGTGGTAAGTAAAATGCCTGCCGGACAAATGATGTACTCCGTTACTTATGGTAAGAATCTGATGGGAAGCTATGCATCTCAGCTGAGCACTAAGCAACGCTGGATGGTTATCCATTATGT
>JBKDRQ010000095.1:0-6878 GCA_046341135.1 Bacteroidota bacterium | reverse complement strand
TCCGGAGCAATTTGACGATTCATATTTGATCTGCTGATATGTAATGAATAAGTTTTAATGATTAGTGCGCAAGATGAATAAGTGCCCTAATTGTTGGCTTGATAGAAGATAGTATTCGAATTTGAAGCGTTGAAGATTTTTTCTGACTGTTCTCTGAGCTCATCAACAGTAACTGTTTGATATTTGCCAAGCTCCTCATTCATCAGGTTGGCATCGCCCAACAACTCATAATAAGCCAGACTTGCAGCACGACTCATAAGACTCATGTCTTCAAACAAAATGGTACTCTCGGTTTTATTTTTGACTTTAGTCAACTCTGTATCGCTCACTTTTTCAGCTGCTATTTTTTCTACCTCTTCATCAACCGCTTTTTCAGCCTGTTCAAAAGAAATACCTTTGATCAGTTTACCTTCAATGGTAAGCAGTCCTGAATCCGTACTGCCAAAATGATAACAATCTAAATTACTGAACAACTGTTTTTCTTTTACCAGTCGTTGATGTAAGCGAGAGGAAGCACCTCCACCTAAAATATCGGTAATTAAATCAGTAACATAATATCCTCTTTCTGTTCTGGAAGGCATGTGCCATGTTTTATAGAAAGCATCAAGGGGCACATCCGCTTTTACTTCTAATTTTCTGGCTTCTGTTTGTACTGGTTCGGCTGGAATATTTCTGATATATTTTTCACCGGAAGGAATCGTTCCAAACCATTTTTCTACTAAGGGTACAACCTCACTGGTTTTTATATTGCCTGCCACTACAAGAATAGCATTTGCCGGCGTATAGTGCTTGAAGAAAAATTGTTTGACATCATTGAGTGTCGCCTCTTCAATATGTTTTAATTCCTTTCCTATGGTCATCCAGCGGTAGGGATGTATTTTATAGGCGAGTTCACGCATATTATGCCATGCATCACCATAAGGCTTATTGATATAGTGTTCTTTAAATTCTTCGCACACCACTTTTCTTTGTACTTCCAGACTCTTTTCGCTGAAAGCAAGACTCAACATACGATCACTTTCCAGCCAAAGAGCTGTTTCCAGATTCTGAGCTGGAAGCTGGCAGTAATAATTAGTAAGATCATTGGTGGTATAGGCATTATTTTCTCCACCCGCCAATTGAAGGGGTTCATCATAGGTTTCTATGTTGATAGAACCACCGAACATCAGATGCTCAAAAAGGTGCGCAAATCCAGTTTTACTTTCATGTTCATCGCGTGCACCCACGTCATACAATACATTTACTACAGCCATAGGAGTAGAGGTATCTTCATGAACCAAAAGTCTTAAGCCATTGCTCAGTTGAAATCTTTCAAAACGAATCATGGGTTGATAAAGTATTAATGATCTTAAAGTACAAATTTCGGAAATATTATTGGGGTGTTTGTCACAACTTTTGTTAATAGTTGCCAATAAAAATCCCGACACAAAATGTCGGGATATATTAATTTCATTGCAATTAGGGAGATTATTTTTTGCACCGCGTTCGTCGCTGATGGTCAGTTTATGACGACCCTTTTTACGACGACTGGCCAGTACTTTTCTTCCGTTTGCATCCTGCATGCGCTTACGAAAACCGTGAGTGGTTTTTCTTCTGCGTTTGGAAGGCTGATATGTGCGTTTTTGTGCCATGATAATATTTTTTGTCGTTCACAATGGCCGGGGAGAAGCCGGCTTTTTCGTTTCATTCAAAGAGAACACCACTTCCCTTTGTTTGTGAAAGGACGGCAAAGTTAGGGGAATCTGCGTAAAATTGGAAAGAATGGGTCAGGTTGTTGCAATAACGGCATGATTTGCACAAATCTGTTGGCCGAAAAATAAGGGAGCATGGGCATTAAAATCAGCGGTATCGTCAGTCGTATAAAAACTCAAATCGCCTGACTTGCTCAAAAGGTCATTCATCTCCGGATGCCTATGCAAATAGTCTTTTAAGCTATCTGCCACAATATCTCCCTGTGATACGACCCGGATATGTGCAGGTAGGCTGTCGTTAATTTCTTTTTCAATAATCGGGTAATGCGTACAGCCCAGCAAAACCGTATCAATTTGATCGTCTTGCTTTAACAGTTTGTGTACACAATCATCGATGAAATATTTTGCCCCGGCAGTATGGTGTTCGTTATTTTCAATGAGGGGTACCCAAAGCGGGCAGGGCTGTTGTGTTACACGTATCTCCGGAAAAAATTTTTCAATTTCCAGCAGATATGAGTTTGAAGCTACCGTTCCGGGTGTGGCCAATATACCAATATGCCCGCTTTGGCTATAGTTGCCAATAATTTCAGCAGTTGGACGAATAACGCCCAATACCCTTTTTTCGCTGCCGTACTGTTGTAAATCCTGCTGCTGTATAGTGCGTAGGGCTTTAGCCGAAGCCGTATTGCAGGCAAGGATCACTAAAGGACATCCTTTTTGAAAAAACCAATCGACACAGGATTTAGTGTATTTATATACTGTGTCATAGCTGCGCGTGCCGTAAGGCGCGCGCGCATTATCACCCAGGTATATGAAATCATATGCCGGCAGCGCGCGCGCCAGCGACTTCAATACGGTCAGCCCACCGTACCCTGAATCAAAAACACCAATTGGGCCCTTTTGCATACTTACAATATTAAACAAAAAAAATCCCGCAACAGATGCTGCGGGACTTCCATACAAATCAATCATTATTTCTTCGGTGCGGCAGCAGGTGCAGCATCCCCAATTTTCAAATACTTCTTAACAAGCGGTAAAATATCATCGGCAGCAGGAGATACCAATAAGGCTTCGGAATTAAATACATAGCCGTATCCATTCGCCTTCGCTACGGATTGTATAGCTTCCCTCGCAATTTTTTGTATAGGCTCAAACATTTTCTGTTCTTCTTGCTGTAAGTATTGTTGTGCAGCAGTTGAATAATTTTGCAATGCCTCGCCAAGCTCCTGAAATTCCTTGAATTTTATATCTCTTTTAGCTGGCGTCCATTTAGCTGAATCCAGACGGATAACACTGTCTTTTTCGCGATATTCTTTGATCATTTCAGCATAAGAATTATTTAGGGAATCCTGCATTTTCTGAAGTTTCTCCTGCGCTTTCTTTGTTTCCGGCATAGATACCAGCAGCTCACTGGTATTAATGTAGCCATTCTTTTGAGCAGAAGCAATGTTGGAAATGGTTATCAAAGCAACCAAAGCCAGAAGGGTCATTTTTTTCATCGTTTGTTTTTTACTTGTTATTTATACTTCTTATAATTTGATTCCCAATATCTTCAACACATCATCACTCTTATCCAGCTTGGGGTCGGCAAAGATAACGGTAATTCCTTCACTTTTATCCAATACAAAATCAAACATACGCTCACCGGCAAGCCTTTGTACGGCATTATATACTTTTTCCTGAATCGGCTTTACCAGCTCCTGCTTTTTTTTGAAATAATCCCCCTCATATCCAAAACGTTTTCTCTGTAAATCCCTCACCTGCTTTTCTTTATTGTATATCTCGTCCTCTCTTTTTTTCAGTAATTCAGGCGTAAGCATGGCTTTTTCGCCTTCAAAGTCGCGGTACATCTTATCGAGATCTGCCTGCAACAAATCAATCTCCTGTTGCCAGGCTTCGGCAAACTCTTCAATCTTTTCATTTGCCTTGTTGTAATCAGGAATCTTTCCCAATATATATTTGGTGTCAATAATGGCATATCGCTGCGCATGAGTCATCAATACAGCAATGCTTAATATAAAGGTTAAAATAATCTGTCTCATATAATCGAATATAGGAAAGAATGAAATAAAAATAACTTAGGAAATGTTATATTCTTATTCAGGTTCAAAGCCAAGCATGAAGGTAAAGCGGGAAATATCCCTGAATTGTGCACCGGGGAAGTAGCGATCCAGACCAATTCCGTAATCAAAACCAAGCAAACCAAACATAGGCAGAAAGAAGCGCATTCCTAAACCAAAGCTCCTTCTCAGCCTGAATGGATTATAGTCTTTGAAGTCGTACCAACCATTTGCTGCTTCAAAAAATGCCAGACCAAAAATTGTACTACTGGGATTGGTACTCAAAGGATAGCGCATTTCAAGCGTGTATTTATTAAAGATCGTAAAGAACTGATTGGCGGTAGTTTGGTTGGGGTTGTTGATTTTAGGATTGCTGTTGTCGTACACAGGGAAACCTCTGTGTGCAATAATATCGAACCCGATAATTCCGAAATTATTTTGCAAACCGGCATCGCCCACCTGAAAGCGCTCAAATGGAGAAATATTCAAGAAGTTACTATATCTGCCAAGAAAACCAAACTTAGCTGCAGCCCGCAAAACAAACTGTCTGTTTTTTTCTGCACCCATTGGCCTGCCCAAAGGAACAAACCACTCATAATTAAGACGCCATTTATGATACTCGATCAATTTATAACGATCTGCAGCACTCTTATAGTTTTCGGGTCCGTTAAATACAGACCAGGGGGGAGTGAACGTAGCACTTAAGGAAAAGTTTGATCCAGTGCGCGGGAACATCGGCTGATCTACACTCGAACGAATCAGCTGAAAACGAATATTAAGGTTGTTCGATGTGCCGCTATCCAACTCAGGAAATATAGGATATTTTTTAAGTTTATATTGAGTATAGTTGACCGTTGTAATCAGATTAAAATAATCATCCGGCCATTTGAGTTGTTTTCCCAATGACACAGAAACCCCGAGTGTGCGGAGAAACTGATTGTTTGCAGCAGAACGGGTAGGTAAGCCGGTAGTGGCATCAAAAGCATTCGACAATTTTGTTCTGAATAAACTAACGGTAAATGAGTTTCTTTTTTTACCGCCAAGCCAGGGTTCAGTAAATGAAAAGTTTTGTGAGTTGAAGGATGGCCCGTTAGACTGCACCCTGAGCGATAATCTTTGTCCGTCGCCGGAAGGCAAAGGCCGCCAGGAAGATTTATTAAAAATATTTTTGGTGGAAAAATTATTAAAAGTAACCCCTAGCGTACCTGTAAGCCCTATAAATCCACCCCATCCGGCACTTAATTCCAGCTGGTCGCTCGATTTTTCTTCCAGCTGATAGTTAATATCAACCGTACCATCATCCTGATTGGGAACCGGGACGGGATTAATTTTTTCAGGATTAAAATAGTTTAAGGCAGAAAGTTCACGCACCGAACGGATCAGATCGCTTCTTCTGAATTTTTCTCCCGGGATAGTACGCAATTCTCTTCTGATTACATGCTCCTTGGTTTTATCATTTCCGGCAATATTAACAGCCCTGATGGTAGCTTGCGGGCCCTCAGCTATACGGATTTCGTAATCTATGGTATCGTTATATACTTTGGATTCAACAGGCTCTATTCTGAAAAACAAATACCCGTCATCCATATATAATCCACTGATATCTCCACCATCCTGCGACAATTCCTTACCCAACCTCTTATTTAAGACTGACAAATCATAAATATCTCCTTTTTTGATATTGAGCATGGAAGCAAGAGTTGAGTCGGAGTATTTGGTATTTCCACGCCAACTGATATTGCCGAAATAATATTTTCTTCCTTCTTTTACGTTGATTTCAACAACCAGATTTCCTCTGGCATTATTGTAGATAGAATCTTTGATAATAGTAGCATCCCGATATCCCAATGCATTATAATACTGGAGGATTTTTTCTTTATCCTCTTCATATTTGTTTTGATTGAATTTTGCGGAAGAGAAGAATTTAAAGCGAAACCAAGGATCTAAAAAGTCTTTCCATTTACTACCATAGAGATAGCCTTTTTCACGAACAAATTCTTTGAAGGAGCTTCTCTTTGTTTTTCCAAACGCAGGCTGGATGCTGTCCGAAAAAAAACGGATCCTTCCCATTTCCTTTGTTCCCTTCATTTTCTTTTTGATCTTTAAGGAAGAAATGGCTGTATTGCCCGTAAAGAAAACATCTTCTACTTTTATTTTAGCGCCTTTTCTGATTTGGAAAGTCAGATCAACAAATCCCTGAGTAGATTTGCTGGGCTTTTCTGATATGGTTACAGTTACACCGCGGTAACCCTTATCTATATAAAACTTTTCAATAACTTCTGTAGCCCTTTTTCTTAGATTATCTGTAATTACCTTATTGGCTGTAAGGCCCACTTTGTCTTTTAGATCGTCTGCTTCTCCTTTCCTGATACCCGCGAAATCAAAAGAGGCAAGCCTGGCTCTTTCTTTTACATTGATTTCTATATATATCTTTCTGTCTTCAATTTTGGTTATAAAGATGGCAACATCATCAAAATATTGCTGTTTCCATAATGCCATAATGGCTTTGGCGAAAGCATCTCCTCCGGGAAGATAAATTTTGTCTCCTATTGAAATTCCAGATATAGACATCAGCAGATCCGTATCAAAACCTACGGCACCTGTTGTAATAATACCGGCAATTGTATATTCTTTGGGGACAGATGATTTGTAAATAGATTCCAGTTCAGGATCGATAGAAACAGAGGGGAGCGTGTCTTCACGTTGCGCAAATACCTGTAGGCTCAAAAATAAAAGCGAAATAAATATTCTTAAAGATCTTGTAAAAGCCATCCGGTCGCGAAGTGAATGATTATAGATATATAATGTGTTAAAAGTGGAGCAAAATAACAGCTTTTCGGGTAAAGCCATGTTAAAAAAGGCACATATTTTAAAAATCAGATTGTAGTAGGTATCCCAGAAGAAATCTGGTCTCCGGTTTTACCGAATCTTCGTTCGCGTTTTTGAAAATCAATCAGTGCTTCATAGAGATTTTCTTTTCTGAAATCGGGCCATCTAACGTTTGTAAAATAAAGTTCAGCATATGCGAGCTGATACAAGAGGAAGTTGCTGATACGATATTCTCCGCTCGTTCTGATCATAAGTTCCGGATCAGGAAATTCTTTAGTAGCCAGATATTCCTTGATGG
>JBKDRQ010000094.1:0-3714 GCA_046341135.1 Bacteroidota bacterium | reverse complement strand
AACGAAGAGTTTAGTGAGGACATGCAAAAAATGGGGGGTACCGAAGCCCTGGATGAACCGTATATAGAAACCCCGATCTTTAAACTCTTTCAGAAGCGCGTGGTTTGGCTGATTATTTTCTTTTTCGGAGAACTGATGACGATCAGTGCCATGCAGAGTTATGAAGATGAGATTGCGAAAGTGGTGATTCTGGCTACTTTTATTCCATTGATTATTTCAAGTGGCGGGAATAGCGGTTCACAGGCAAGCACGTTGATTATTCAAGCCATGGCATTGGGAGAGATCACCATTGCCGACTGGTGGCGCATCATGAAGAGAGAAATTCTTTCAGGCTTACTGCTCGGCGCTTCCCTCTTCATCATAGGCTTCAGTGTTATTTCCATCTGGCATTTATTCTCTGATAAATTCGGGGAACACTTTATGCGAATAGGACTGACTATTGGCACTTCTTTGATTGGCATTGTATTATGGGGAACCCTTATGGGATCTATGCTTCCTTTATTTTTGAAAAGAATGGGCTTTGACCCTGCCGCCTCCTCCACTCCTTTTGTAGCAACCCTGGTTGATGTTACCGGACTGATTATCTACTTTTCGATGGCGTACCTTTTCCTGAACGGGGTATTGTTGTAGGTTTTAACCCAGGTCTGGTGAATTTTCCACGTAATTATGAAATCCGCCGGATAAGATTATTTTTGCAGTTCAAAACCAAGTAATTATATGTGCGGTATCGTTGGTTATACAGGTCCAAAAGAAGCTTACCCGATTGTATTAAAAGGATTAAAAAGACTCGAATACAGAGGATACGACAGCAGCGGCGTGGCATTATTGAATGCCGGACTTAAAGTATATAAGAAGAAAGGGAAAGGAGCCGAACTCGAAGACAGTCTCATAGGCAAAGATGTCCATAGCCATATTGGCATTGGCCACACCCGTTGGGCTACGCACGGTGAACCCAGCGACCGCAATGCACATCCTCATGTAAGTCCGAGTGGCAAATTGGCTATGATCCATAATGGCATCATCGAAAATTATGCCCTGATCAAAAAAGAACTTTTATCGAAGGGATATAATTTTTCAAGTGATACAGATACGGAAGTTTTATTATTTTTTATCGAAGATATCCAGATCAACAACAACTGTTCCCTCGAAGAAGCGGTACGCATAGCACTCAAACGTGTGGTTGGAGCTTATTGTATTCTCTTGATTGATCAGAACGATCCCGAAACCATTATCGCGGCAAGAAAAGGAAGTCCGCTCGTGATTGGTATTGGGAAGGGAGAACATTTTCTGGCGAGTGATGCCTCTCCTATCATTGAATATACCAAAGAAGTAGTGTACGTCAATGATTACGAGTTAGCCATTGTGAAACCCGACGAGTTGATTCTAAAAAATCTCGGGAATGAAAAAGTCACTCCTTACATCACCAAGCTTGATATGGAGTTAGCGGCCATTGAAAAAGGCGGTTACGACCATTTCATGATTAAAGAGATTCACGAACAACCCAGCACTATACAGGATTGTCTGAGAGGAAGAATTGACGCACAGGCCGGCACCATCACGATGGCAGGTGTTGAGCAAAATCTGGATCAACTCATGAATGCCAAGCGCATTATCATGGTCGCCTGCGGTACCAGCTGGCATGCAGGTCTGGTAGCAGAATATATTTTTGAAGAATTATGTCGTATCCCCGTTGAAGTGGAATATGCTTCCGAATTCAGATATCGCAATCCGATCATCCAGGAAGGCGATGTTATTATTGCTATCTCGCAAAGCGGTGAAACAGCAGATACTATCCTTGCTTTAGAAAATGCAAAAGAAAAAGGGGCCTTTATTTTTGGAGTAGTGAATGCTGTGGGCAGCAGTATTGCCCGTTTATCGCACGCGGGCGCTTACACGCATGCAGGTCCTGAAATTGGTGTTGCCAGTACCAAAGCCTTCACCGGACAGCTCACCGTACTCACCATGGTTGCCTTAAAAATTGCTAAAGCAAAAGGTACGATTACTAACGAAAAATATTTAAACCTGCTTCAGGAACTGGAAGCGGTTCCCGAAAAAGTATCTGTCATTCTGCAACAGGCCGATCAGGTTAAAGAGATTGCCAAAATATTTGATAATGCGGGAGATGCGCTCTTTCTCGGAAGAGGATACAACTTTCCTGTTGCCCTTGAAGGCGCACTGAAGCTGAAAGAAATTTCCTATATACACGCAGAAGGATATCCCGCTGCAGAAATGAAGCACGGTCCCATCGCATTGGTTACGGAAACACTCCCTGTTGTATTCATTGCTACGAAAGATTCTTATCACGAAAAAATCGTGAGCAATATGCAGGAGATCAAAGCGAGAAAAGGAATTGTTGTTTCGATTATTACAGAAGGAGATACTATCAGTCCGACACTTAGCAACGCTACTTTCTCCATCCCTCCTGCGGATGAAATTATTGCCCCTATGCTCAGTGTTATTCCATTGCAGCTCCTCTCCTATTATGTGGGTATTGCCAAAGGGTTTGATGTAGATAAACCCAGAAATCTGGCGAAAAGCGTGACCGTAGAATAAGCGTTCATGCAACATATTGACCCATGACGGCTGTCTTTTATTCGGCATGTGCTATATTTGACACAGACCTCGAACCAAAACAGCAGCAGCATGAACGAAATCAGGAAAAGTCCGCTGAAAGATCTGGGCTACAATTTTATTCCGTCTTCTTATCTACCCAAAGGAAAAGACGAATACCATCTCCGTTTTAAACAGCAGTGTATTAAAAAAAATTATCGGCAGCTAACCGATAAAGAAAAAGAAATCCTCCTTCAGAGAGATAATCAGTCCGATAACTGGTCTAATATCTTAGTAACCGATGGTTTCAATCCGGAACAGGTACGCAATTGTTTTTTTTACGGACATATCCGTATCGGGAAAATGGATCCGATCTGCCTGGAATTTCATAAGGTTAAATTACCGGTAGGCTTATACAACAGCACCATTGTCAGCTGTGATATCGGCGACAATGCTGCCATCCATGAAGTAGGTCATTTGGGTCACTACATCATCGGCGATGAAGTAATCATTTCACGTGTTGATGAAATGACCACGACTCATTCTGCAAAATTCGGCAATGGTATCGTGAAAGAAGGGGAAGATGAAAAACATCGGGTATGGCTGGAAGTATGCAATGAAAATGCAGGCAGAAAAATCATTCCTTTCATCGGCATGTTGCCCGGTGATGCCTGGTTATGGAGTCACCACCGCGACAATGAAGCATTACAATCGAAATTAAAAGAGATAACAGACAACTTGTTCGACAAGCAGCATGGTTATTATGGCATCGTCGGTGATAGAACAATCATTAAAAGTTGCAAAATTATAAAAGATGTCAATATTGGCTCGGATGCGTATCTGAAAGGCGCCAACAAACTGAAAAATCTGACCATACATTCAGCTCCTTATGCTACCACGCAAATAGGCGAAGGATGCGAACTGGTGAACGGCATCATCGAAGAGAAATGCAGGATTTTTTATGGCGTAAAGGCGGTAAGATTTTATCTTGCTTCGAACTCACAATTAAAATATGGTGCCCGATTAATTAATTCCTATCTGGGAAATAATTCTACCATCAGTTGTTGCGAAGTATTGAATTCATTGATCTATCCTTTCCACGAACAACATCATAACAACTCATTCTTATGTGCGGCTAACATTGGTGGACAGAGCAATATCGCA
>JBKDRQ010000093.1:0-2998 GCA_046341135.1 Bacteroidota bacterium | reverse complement strand
TTACAAATATATGCCTTATGAATTTTATGGCTATTTTTAAAAATACATCTATATTAGCTGCTCTAGTAAGTTTGCCTTTTCTGAGTTTTCCTCAGTTTAGATTTAACACTACAACAACCTTGCCCAAAGATCTTGATGTTGGAACATCTTATTCAAATTGCGCTTCGCCTGGAACTATTTCGTTTTCTTTTACTGTAAGCGGATTACCACTGGCATTAAGTTCGAATTTTGCGCTTGCTTCAATCGATATCACTTTTGATGCTAATTCAGGAAATCAATTTAATGCTCTAGGCATGTGGATAATATCCCCGGATGGGAAATGTATGAAAATTTATGATGGAGGTCTTTCAACTACAGGGTATGATGTTGCTGGATCAGGCAGATATCCGTCAATTTCTTTAAGAAATGGTGAATGTTTGAATGATGTGGCAATAATAGCTAATTCTAATTGGGATCCAATGAAATCAGTTTCGGGAAATTTTCCAGTCTTTAAGCCCTTTGGAACCACTCCAGATGGCACTACTCAAACAATGGCGAATTATTTTGCTGGGACAAATCCCAACGGAACCTGGACGATTTACGCTTTCCAATCTACAGGTAATCAACCTGCTGTAAGTGCTCTTTCATTATTGTTTGCTAATCCTAATGTTACTGATAGAACTCCAGATGGTGATTTATGTACTTCTGCAGTAGAATGGACAGGGCAACCTATGTGTCTTCAAACTAATGGAAAAACTTCCAGTTCTAATATGCCAGGGTGGACTGGAGCTCCTTGTTCTGCCGGATTCGCAACTACAATTAATGGGGTGGTATGTGATTGGAATAATGCAAACAATAATGACGTTTGGATTAAATTCACAGCATCATCACCAGGAGGAACATTGTGTATGGGCATAAGTAGTCTAGATCAACAACAGCAATCAATTATAGTCACTGATGCAAATGTTGATGGAGATGGCAGGCCTTGTACACAAGGCGCAAAAAATACCACTACCTGTAATGATCCGAACTGGACTGTTGTTTCTTGTCCAAGGAATGCTATTTACACAACGACCGCAGGAACTACTTATAGTCATCAATATTGTTTTACGGCAGTCGCAAACACCACCTATTATCTTGTCGTTGACGGAAATGGAGGTATTGAAAGTCCCTTTTATTTGACCGGGTTTTCTGGTCCTTTGCCTGCTATTTTGCATCTTGATGAGCAATCCCCTAAATCAACCAACATTAATAGAAAAAATAAAGTGATTGTAGATATAGAAGGATCAAGATTATTAACTAATGTAGGTAATAAGAAAATTCTTCAGGATATATTCATCTATGACGGATTAGGAAGATTGTTATACAAAAACAAGAGATGGGTTACCGGTTACTCAGAATTAGATATCAATCCTTTTATGATATCAGGTTTCAATATCATAAAGATTTATACGGATGATCCAGCGGCAAGTCAGTTTACCTTTAAATTGAATAAGGTTAAGTAAATCCAATTTTTTACGTCTTTTTCAAAGATTCTAATTGATTTATTTATATGGCAATTAGCGTAGCGGGCGAAAAATTTTTCGCCCGCTACTTTTAGGCGGCATCTAAATTGTTGTCATTGTTATCTTGGTTGTAGTGGTTGTCATAGTTGTCTTATCCCTTTCCTGAGAATACTGAACTATTCAAATTTCATTTTTCCAATCAAATCAAGAAAATATGAATCCGACCATATAGCTATGCCCGTATCATCTTTTATGAATCTTCTCACATCTTCCATTATAGAACTTATTGAAATGGTCTGAATTTTATGCTCCAGTAGTTTTTTAAAGTCTTTTTCACTGAAACTTTGTTTTGCCCAATCCTTGCTGTCTATCGCCCGGCTCTGCAGATGTTTCAGATGCAAGGGGACTCCTTTACGGATATACCATTCCATGTCATACCAATCGCGCCCTTTTACTCTTTGCTTCCATTTTCTGAAAAGTAAGGCGTGCATCTTACCGGCAAATAAATCGGATAAAGTATAACATTTTACATAAAAGGAAAAAGGTTTCAGTAATAACTTTTCTTCCGTTACGAAATCGGGTGGAGGGATCGTATCAACTTCAATTTTTATTTTTAAATGAACCGGTCTTTGTATTTGAAAGGAAGGAATTATCTTTTCTAGGATTAACTCATTCCAGACCGTATCCGTTTTTAAAAAGGCAGATTCAACTTTTGTGTTGAAAGATTTTTGTTTTCGATTGATCGTTACCGTTAGTCCTAAAGAAGCAAACTCGTCAATCACGGCACCTAAGTAATCACTGATCTGAAATGAGGGGTCGGGTTTTAGTAAAGAAAAGTCCAGATCTTCTGAAAATCTGTCCAAACCATGAAGTATTCGTAAGGCAGTTCCGCCATAGAAAGCGGCTTTCTCAAAAAAGCCGGATCTGTACAATCCTGCGAGGGCAATTTCTTGCATGATCTCACGTAATGCAAGATGAATATCTTCGTGGTTCTTAGGTGCATATTCATTGATCCATTCTTTAATCATAGCAATCGCATGGTTTTTATGAGTTGGGTAAGTGTTGTTTTTTTAGGCGAATAGGGAATCCAGGTTTCTATTGCTGCTGTATTCATCTCTTTCAGCAGTATTTCGTCTAACCTTAAATCTTCAATCAATAGCTGCTGTGTTTCTTTTTTGCTTCTCAATAAAATGCCGGAGGTAGTAATCAGCTTGTCGCAAAGCGCTTTTTCTGGTGAGGCAATCAGAATATGTTGCCGCTCACTTAATTTTTCTCTTCGAATGCCCAGCGAATAATAGGGAAGAGGCAAATGCATAAAACTATATCTTCCGGCCTCCGTTGTCAATGTTTTTGAAATACTGGTAGTAACGGAAGTGGTTTCATATACATATTCGGGAATCAACCCCCAATATGAAAGTGCCGATTCTAAAGACACATAACTCGGCCCCCATAAGTGATTGGCCAATAAAAACTGATCAGGTCCGGAAATGCCGGCATTTATACCGGGTATATAC
>JBKDRQ010000092.1:0-2729 GCA_046341135.1 Bacteroidota bacterium | reverse complement strand
CTTTCAGAGCATATAATTCTGATGCGAGATGCTATGCGGCATGGTGGGCCGGATGGGGCAGGTATTTTTATTGACGCCAATTACCCTTTAGCTTTAGGACATCGCCGACTTTCCTTGATTGATCTTTCTGGAAATGGCCATCAGCCAATGCGGGATTCTGATGCAGAAATTACAATTGTATTTAATGGAGAGATTTATAATTATCAGGAATTAAGAAAAACATTAAAAAGTTATGGTCATCTTTTCAAAACGGAAACGGATACAGAAGTAATCATTAAAGCATACTTACAATGGGGTGATTCAGCGTTTGAGTTACTAAATGGAATGTTTGCTATTGCCATCTGGGATGAAAAGAAATCACAGCTTTTACTGGCTAGAGATCATGCTGGAATGAAACCTTTGTATTATACCAAGGTTGGGGATGTATTTTGCTTTGCTTCTGAAATAAGAGCTTTCGAGTTTTCAGGCATCTCTATAGAAGAAAATATTAATTGGCCCCTCACGTTTCTTGCATTTGGTTATATACCTGAACCATATACGAGTCTACATAATGTATATACATTAGAAAAGGGAACCTTAATGAAGGTAGATATTCCTTCATTAAAGATCAGTAAATCTGTTTTTTTTCAATGGGAAATGAACGGGGAGTTAAAAGATGAGCAAGAAGCTATTGATCTCTTGAGAGGAACGTTGCAGTCTGCTGTATCTCGTCACTTGATTGCTGATGCTCCATTGGGAATTTTTTTAAGTGGGGGAATTGACTCCAGTTTATTAACCTTGATTGCTGCACAACAAAAGAGCACATCCTTGAAAACGCTTTCAATTACCTTCAAAGAGAAAGGATTCTCGGAAAAAGAATATCAGGATGTCATTGTTCAAAAAGCACAAACCAATCATGGAGCCTATGAGGTTACACAGAATATTTTTAATGAATATTTGAATGATGCATTAGTTGCTATGGATCAACCGTCTATTGACGGGATTAATACATATTTTATTTCCAAGTTTGCCCGTGCACATGGTTTGAAAGCCGTTTTGTCTGGAATAGGTGCAGATGAATTATTCGGCGGTTATCCTACTTTCAAACAATATAATGAATACAGGAATTTACAGGAACTCCCTAATATGCTTTTAAGCCGCCTTCATTACTTTCCTGATCAGCGGGTAAAAAAGCTTAGCTATGCAGGTATGCATCACAGTGCAGGGGAATATTTATTAATGCGTGGCTTGTTTGATGTTCAGTCTATAGCCGATCTACTAGGTGCGTCCTATACCGATATAAGGAATACACTTTCCGGAATCAGTTCGCATTACGCTTGTCCAGCGTTGCAAAATGAAGATCGCATAAGTTGGTTTGAAACGAATTATTATATGAAAAATCAGTTATTGAAAGATGCTGATTGTATGAGTATGTGGCACGGCCTTGAAATTAGGATGCCCTTTTTGGATAAAGAATGGATGTTAATGAGCAGTGTCATTGATAGTTCATTAAAGTTCAGAAATACGCCCAAGTATTTACTTATTAAAGCCTTTATGCAGGAATTACCTCAGGAGATTTGGGATAGAAAAAAACAAGGCTTTTCATTTCCATTTGATGACTGGCTTAAGCAGAATGAATATACGCAGCCGGTAACTACAGAAGAGCAGCATCTTTATAAATTGTTTCAAAGAAAACAAATCAACTGGAGTCGCTATTGGTGTGCATTACTAATGAATCGTTTTTCACAAAAAATAGCTGTGGCTGCGTAGTGATGATTAAATTTTTACTGGTTGGTTGTGGTAATATTGGCAGGCGACACGCAGCTCTGGCAGCAGATCATGGTTTGCTTGAAGCTGTTTGTGATATAGACGAAAAAAAAATAAAATCGTTCAGTGCTGAATATAATTGTTATGGTTATACTTCCTATAAAGAGATGTTACACCAACATCCGGATGCAGATGCCTTAATATTATGTACCCCCAATGGATTACATGCAAGTCAAGCTATTGATGCTTTAAGAGCAGGTTTTCATGTGTTGTGTGAAAAGCCCATGGCATTAAGTGTTGCTGATGCAAAGAGGATGATTATGGCTGCAAAAAAAGCCGGCAAACATTTAATGGTTGTTAAGCAAAATCGCTTCAATCCTTCCGTACTAGCGCTGAAGAAATTAATCGACAAAAACAAAATTGGTCAGATCTATAGCATACAGCTAAACTGTTTGTGGAACAGACCCGCATCATATTATCGTAACTCCAGATGGAGAGGAACCAGAAAGCTTGATGGTGGAATTTTATTTACGCAGTTCAGCCATTTTATTGATTTGATGTACTGGTTTTTCGGCCCCATAAAATCAGCAAAGGGAAATATTTCAAATGTTGCACATGCGAATATTGAAATAGAAGACACGGCAGTATTTACTTTTGTTACTCAATCGGGGATACCCGGCACTTTGCATTGCAGCAATAATGCCAAAAATAAAAACTACGAAGGATCCATCACGGTTTTAGCAGAGAAGGCAACCATCAAAATTGGCGGTGCCTATCTGAATTACATCGAATACCAGGAGCCCGAGATAATAAAAATCGAAAATAGTTTATTGCCTGATAAAGTAAATCAATACAAGGGGTATCAAGGTTCTATGAATAATCATGATTTGGTATATGAGGAATTGATGCAAGTGATTTCAGGAAAGAAAAAGCAATACACTTCCGGAGAGGAAGCAATGCATAGTGTGAAGATGATTGAACAG
>JBKDRQ010000091.1:0-3324 GCA_046341135.1 Bacteroidota bacterium | reverse complement strand
TCAGAGGGTATCATTCCCGATAATAATTACTTTAATAATTCTTACTTTCTTGTCACAATTATAGTAGTCCCATTATGCTGGCTGATGTTGTATCATTTATTCGGGACCTACAAGAGTCTGTATAACAAATCTCGATTCCGTGAACTCACCCTGACATTTTTTTGTACGGTAGTTGGCGGGATCATTTTGTTTTTTACTACTTACTTAAAAAATGATGTTGTTGCCAGTAATTTTTATATTACCGAGTTAGGTATCCTTGTCCTGCTGCAGTTTTTACTTACCTGGATATGCAGATGGATAATTCTTTCAAGAATAAAACAACAGTTCGCGAATGGAGATGTGGTGATCAATACCCTGATTGTGGGCTCAGATAAAAAGGCCTTGAAACTGTATAAAGATATCAATAGCGCCAAAGATATTCGTGGTTTTTCATTTGTGGGATTTATTGATTATGAAAAAGATATAAAATCAGAAGCGCTTTCTCAGTTTTTACCCCGACTCGGAGGAGTTGCGGATATCAATAAACTCGTAAAATCGCATAATATTGAACAGGTAATCATTGCGGTTGAGGATCAGCAGGGAGCTATTGTTGAAGGATTATTAAGTGAGTTAAGCGAGCTGGATGTGCAAATAAATTTACTTCCAAGTACCATTGCTATATTGACGGGTTCTGTGCGTACCAGTAACATTATGGGTGTTGTTCTTGTTGAAGTGCATAACGGTATGATGAGCGAGTGGCAGCAGAATATTAAAAGACTTTTTGATGTGGTGGTATCCGTTGCGGCGCTGATTGCACTTTTCCCATTCATGTGTTTTCTTGCATTAAGAGTAAGAATTTCTTCACCCGGATCAATTTTTTATTCTCAGGAACGAATAGGTCTGAAGGGAAGGCCATTCAGAATTTTTAAGTTCAGATCCATGTACACAGATGCTGAAATGAACGGGCCTTTATTGTCCTCTGAACATGATAAAAGAATTACCCCTTGGGGTAAAATTATGCGGAAGTGGAGATTTGATGAGCTCCCTCAGTTTTATAATATTCTGATTGGAGATATGAGTTTGGTAGGTCCACGTCCCGAGAGGAAATTCTATATAGATCAGATTATTCAATCCACGCCTTACTACCGTTATCTCTTAAAAGTAAAACCCGGTCTGACTTCATGGGGGATGGTTAAATTCGGATATGCCGAAAATGTTGAACAGATGATCGAAAGGAGTAAGTATGATCTGATTTATATTGAAAATATTTCTCTCGCGCTTGATTTTAAAATATTAATTCATACTTTTCGTCTGATCTTCTTAGGAAAGGGGAGATAAATGAATACTTCCGGCAATATATTACTAGTATTTTTCCTCTTCTTTGCCTTGTTGGCAAACGGGCAGGATGCTTATTGGCAACAAAGAACAAATTATAAGATTTCAGTTCAGTTAAATACAGATTTTCATACATTAGACGGGTTTGAAAAAATCACTTATATCAATCATTCTCCGGATACCCTAACATATATATGGTTCCATCTTTGGCCCAATGCATTCAAAAACGACAGGACGGCATTTAGCGATCAATTGATTGAAAACGGACGTACCGATTTTTATTTTTCGGAGAGCAATGAAAGGGGATATATCAACAGACTTGATTTTAGGATTAATGATGTGCGTGCTGATGTAGAAGATCACCCGGAGCATATCGATATTGTCAAATTAATTTTGCCCAAAATTTTATATCCAAACGACTCAATCATTATTACTACCCCTTTTCATGTACAATTACCAAAGAATTTTTCAAGGGGAGGGCATATAGGAAAAACCTATCAACTCACTCAATGGTATCCCAAGCCGGCGGTATATGATCGAAAAGGATGGCATCCGATGCCCTATCTGGATCAGGGTGAATTTTATGGAGAGTACGGAGATTATGAAGTTGAAATCAGTCTGCCGAAATCATATCACGTGCTTAGTACCGGTTCATTGGCTGCGCCTGATGATGCGAGTGTTACAAATACGGATAGTATAAAAACACTGGTATTTAAACAGCAAAAGGTGCATGATTTTGCCTGGTTTGCATCTAAAACATTACAGATAAAAAGAGATAGCATACAATTGCCAACAGGCAGAGTCTTGCAGTTGCAGGCTGCACATTTGCCCGAGCATAAAAAATTATGGGAGAGCTCAATAGCTTATATGAAGCAGGCAGTTCTTGAAAGAACAGGACTGATAGGGGCTTATGAATATGATATCCTGTCGATTGTTGAAGTTAATATGAAGAACAATGGAGGGATGGAGTATCCCTGCATAGCAACCATACATAATGTGGGAGACGAAAAGGAACTGGAGACCATTATCAAACATGAAATCGGACATAACTGGTTTCAGGGGATGATTGGTAATAATGAGCGGGCACATGCATGGATGGATGAGGGCATTAATACATATTACGACAGAAGACTTGATGCGGCAAAAAATAAAAATCCGGTATGGAAGTTTTTTGTGAATTACGAGGCGGCATTGGCGCGCACCTATCAGCGCATTGGAAAAGATCAGGCTGTTTCTGTTGCTTCCGATAAATTTTCAAGTATAAATTATTATTTGTCGGCTTACCATAAGGCAGCTGATATTTTGGAGTTAATCGAACAGAAAATGGGAAGAGCAGCTTTTGATGAAGCGATGCGAAATTATTTTAATGAATGGAAGTTCTCCCACCCGTATCCCACAGATTTTTTTGCGAAGCTCCAGCAGTTCAGCAGCTGGAGACTGGATTCTCTTTTTCAGTTGTTTGATAAAAAAGGTGAGCTTCCTGTAGCGAAATCGAAATATAAATTAAATCTGTCGCTGCTCCCTGGGCTATCCTTAATGAAAGAAAACAGGATTGCTGTTACACCTCTTGTGGGCTATAACATAACCGATGGATTCATGGCCGGAGCGGCTATTAGTAATTACACATTGCCTCCTTCCAAATTCCAATGGCTACTTGCTCCTTTGTATGGAACACAAAGTAAAGCGTTTAACTATGCGGGCAGAATGTCTTACACGTGGTATCCGTCTGCTTTGTTTGAACGGATTGTCTTCTCGGTTTCAGGAATGAAGTTTAATACGCGTGATTTTACTGATACTGCTGGTAATAAATATATAACCGGTTTTCGCAGGTTTGTGCCATCGGTAAAATGGGTATTCAAATCTGATAATCCCAGGAGTACGAGGGAAAAATATGTTCAGTGGAAGACATTTATCATTGATGAAGATCGGCTCAGGTTTACTTCAGATACTTTTACTAACGGCAATCGGTTTCTTAAAATCAAAAAGGAAACATCTGATCGTCTACTACAT
>JBKDRQ010000090.1:0-2991 GCA_046341135.1 Bacteroidota bacterium | reverse complement strand
CAATTTCTTTTGTCCCATACACGGCAAAGTTATTGCGATAGAATATTTAAAATTTGTTCATAAACATTTACAATCTTATGTTTGAACCCCAAAACCCTTAAATTAACGATGATTGCTTCTGCCAAAACCGAACTTCGGGAGTGGGTTGACAAGATGGCTACCCATTTATGTCCCGACAATATTCACTGGTGTGATGGATCCCAGGAAGAATATGACCGCCTTTGCAACTTACTGGTTGAAAAAGGCACTTTCATTAAACTCAATCCTGAAAAAAGGCCCAACAGCTATGCCTGTTTCAGCGACCCCAGTGATGTGGCTCGCGTAGAAGACCGCACTTTCATCTGCAGTCGCCGAAAAGACGATGCAGGCCCTACCAATAACTGGATGGAGCCCAACCAGATGAAAGAATTGCTGGAATCGCTGACCGGAGGTTCTATGAAAGGGAGGACATTGTATATTATTCCTTTCTGTATGGGACCGGTAGGCTCTCCCTTTTCCAGATACGGAGTGCAGCTGACCGACAGTGAATATGTGGTAATTAACATGCGCATCATGACGCGTATTGGCAAGGAGATTATGCCTTATGTTACCAGCGAATTTGTGAAGTGTGTGCATACGTTGGGCGCTCCGCTTGAGCAGGGACAAAAAGATGTCAAGTGGCCTTGTAATCCTACCGTAAAATATATCACCCATTTTCCTGAGGACCGCCTGATTGTTTCCTACGGAAGCGGTTATGGAGGCAACGCATTATTAGGGAAAAAATGTTTCGCACTACGGATAGCGAGTGTAATGGGCAGAGAAGAAAACTGGCTCGCGGAGCATATGTTGATATTGGGCGTTGAATCTCCAGATAAAGAAAAAAGTTATGTAGCCGCTGCTTTCCCAAGTGCCTGCGGCAAGACCAATTTTGCGATGATGATTCCTCCTGCTGGCATGGAAGGATGGAAGATTACTACCATAGGTGACGATATTGCCTGGTTACATAAGGGCGAAGACGGAAAAGTATATGCCATTAATCCAGAAGCCGGATATTTTGGTGTGGCTCCCGGCACGAATGAAAAAACGAATCCCAATGCGATGCAGTCCATTCGCAAGGATACCATATTCACTAATGTAGCCATCACCAAAGACGGCGATGTATGGTGGGAAGGGATGACCAAAGAAATTCCGGAAGGATTGACCGACTGGCATGGACAGCCTTATAATCCGGCAAGCGGAAAACCTGCCGCACATCCCAATGCAAGATTTACGGCGCCGGCACACCTGAATCCGGTGATTGATCCGCAGTGGGATGATAAAGGAGGCGTGCCTATTTCTGCCTTTATTTTCGGAGGAAGAAGGGGAAGTGCGATACCGTTGGTTTATCAATCATTTAACTGGAGCTATGGCGTATATCTCGCCGCTACTATGGCCAGTGAAATGACAGCCGCCGCCTTCGGCGAAGTGGGTAAAGTGAGAAGAGATCCTTTTGCGATGCTGCCATTTCTGGGATATCATCTGGGAGATTATTTTAATCACTGGTTACAGTTTGGCCGCGATTTACCCAATGCGCCCAGAATTTTTGGGGTGAACTGGTTTAGAAAAGATGCCAATGGAAATTTTGCATGGCCCGGATTTGGTCAGAATATGCGCGTACTTAAATGGATAGTGCAGCGAACAAAAGGAAGAGCCAATGCTGTGGAATGTCCCATCGGATGGCGACCCCGTTATAGAGATATTTGCTGGGATGGACTGGAAAACTTTTCCCGTGAGCAGTTCAATGAAATCATGAATGTGGAAAGGGAATTGTGGAAACAGGAATTGCTGGGACATGAAGAGTTATTTGAGAAAGCATACGACCGTCTACCTAAAGAGTTTTTCTTCATGAGGGAATTATTGCTGTCTGCCTTGTGGAGAAGTCCGGAGCACTACAACCTCGCGCCGGAGCGGCACGATTAAAATATATCAGGAAACTTTTGCAACTTAAAAAGTTTCCTTAGTTTTGCGCCCTCATGGACACGCAACAACGCATACTTCAAAAAGCCACTGAGCTCTTTATGCGTCTCGGCATTAGAGCTGTGTCTATGGATGAAATTGCTACACAATCGGGCGTAAGTAAAAAAACCATTTATCAGTTTTATAAGGATAAAGACGAGCTGGTTGACGCAGTGATGCAATCTGAGGAACAGAGTATACATCAAGATTCCAAAGAATGTCTCGAGCAGTCTGAAAATGCAGTAGAAGAAATACTACTCACTTTGTCGCGCGTATATGCACGGTTCTCAAAAATGAATCCTGTTGTCATTTCTGATATGCAGCGATTTCATGCTAAGGCTCATAATCGCTTTCAGAAACTGAAATATGAGCATCTCAATAATGTGATTCAAGATAATATTCAACGCGGCATTCAGGAAGGCTTATACCGAAATAGCCTGAACATAGAAGTAATTACAAAATATCGGCTTGAATCGATCATGATTCCTTTCAATCTTAATGTGTACCCATCCTCTGAATACAGTTTGGCGGATGTTGCCAAAGAACTGATGGAGCATTTTCTTTTTGGGCTTGCCACCTTAAAAGGCCATGAGCTTATTTTAAAATACAAGGAACAAAAATGAGTCTACGCATGAAGTATAAAATACTAATTCGATTCTTTCTTTTTAATTCGGCAACAATTTTTGTATTGTTTGCCTCTGCGCAAAAGAAATATCCTGTATCTGTTCAGGAAGCAGTAAATATGGCTTTGGTCAATACGATTGATCTGAAAAATTTACGACTGGACTCTGCAAAACAGCGTGCAAAAAACAAAGAAATTACTGGTCTCGCTCTTCCTCAAATTACCGGATCTGCTCAGGGCGCGCATTATCTTACGCTTCCTTTTGTATTATTCCCCAGCACTGGCCAAACGGACATTTATAATGTATTAAGCAAAGAAGGGGTTAAGGATGGTAACGGCAATCCCATTCAACCGCAACAACAATTTTTTGTACAGGAATTTTCTTTTGTACAACC
>JBKDRQ010000089.1:0-2556 GCA_046341135.1 Bacteroidota bacterium | reverse complement strand
AAACAAAAAACAAACCCTCCAAAAACCCAAAAAACAAACAACCACCAACAAATAACCACCAAACGATCCTTCTTATATCCGATTTGATGAAAACGCAGTAGTTATCTTAAATGCTTCAGATGAGCCTCGTGGTACGCGTATTTTCGGCCCTGTAGCGAGAGAACTGCGTGATAAGGGTTATATGAAAATCATTTCATTGGCACCTGAAGTATTGTAAGACTATTTAGGATTAAAAATTAATGCAAGATATTATGTCAACCAGATTCAAAGCTAAATTCAACATTCGCAAAGGGGATTCCGTTGTGGTGATCACCGGCGATGACAAGGATGTTAAAAAACCACGTACGGTGCTGGAAGTATATCCCGAAGACAGCCGTGTGTTGGTGGAAGGGGTAAATATCGTTACACGTCATACCAAACCTTCTGCTCAGAATACTAAAGGAGGTATCGTAAAAAAAGAAGCGCCCATCCATATTTCCAATGTGAAAATCTGGGATGGCAAACAAGCGACAAAAGTTAACCGCACGCGCGAAAACGGGAAGTTGGTGCGCGTATCAAAGAAGTCAGGACAACCCATTAAATAATTGATAAAAGAAAAAAGCATAATATGAGTGCCGGAAAATATACGCCTCGCTTGGCTACTAAATACAAATCTGAAGTAGTGCCTGCTTTGATGAAGCGCTTTGGTTACAAGAGCGTCATGCAAGTTCCACGCCTGGAAAAAATCTGTCTGAACCGCGGCGTGAATGGTGCGGTAAATGACAAGAAAATGATTGATACGGCTATTGAGGAATTAACCCTCATTACCGGTCAGAAGGCAGTAGCTACCATGTCGAAAAAGGATATCTCTAATTTCAAATTGAGAAAAGGGATGCCGATCGGTGCGCGTGTTACTTTACGTGGTGTAAACATGTATGAGTTTCTCGATCGTTTGATTTCTGCATCATTGCCTCGTGTACGTGATTTCAAAGGAATCAATGATAAATCATTCGATGGTCGCGGCAACTATACGATGGGCGTTACAGAGCAAATTATCTTCCCTGAAATAGATATCGATAAAGTGAATAAAATCACTGGACTGGATATCACTTTCGTAACTACGGCTGAAACAAACGAGGAAGCTTATGAGTTATTGAAAAATATGGGTATGCCTTTCAAAAACGCTAAAAAAGATTAAAGGATTATAAAATAAAAATATGGCTAAAAAATCAGTTACAGCCCGTCAAAACAAAAGAGAACGCATGGTGGCTCATTACGCAGAGAAAAGAGCAGCCTTAAAAGCAGCAGGTGACTATGCAGCACTTGATCAGCTCCCTAAAAATGCTTCTCCTGTACGTTTGAAAAATCGTTGTCAGCTTACAGGCCGTCCGAAAGGATACATGCGTTACTTCGGTATATCGCGTGTGATCTTCCGCGACATGGCGCTCAACGGCAAGATTCCGGGTGTTAAAAAAGCAAGCTGGTAATTAAAGCATTGTGCAGGTATTGAATATGATGCACACATAACTATTATTGATCATTCAACTAAATAAAAAATGGTAACAGATCCTATTGCAGATTTTCTCACGAGAGTACGTAACGCGCAGATGGCAGGTCATCGTATCGTAGAAATTCCTGCTTCTAATTTAAAAAAGCGTATCACTGAAATTTTATATGATCAGGGATATATCCTGAAGTACAAATTTGAAGATGACAGCAAGCAAGGGGTTATTAAAATCGCCTTGAAATACGATCCTCAAACACGTCAGCCGGCTATTCAGTCGTTGGAAAGAATCAGCCGCCCGGGTCTGCGTCAATATTCAAAGCCTGCAGACTTTACCAGAGTAAAGAATGGTTTGGGTATTGCTATTGTAAGTACTTCAAAAGGAGTGATGACTGACAAGCAAGCTAAGGCAAGCAACGTTGGTGGAGAAGTTCTTTGTTACGTTTATTAATAAAAATTAATCAACCGGCCGATAATCTAAGGGCGCTATACGGCAACTGAAAACGGCGGTAAGTTTTGAATAAAATATAATCTTAAAATTATGTCTCGTATAGGAAAGAAACCGGTAGCAGTTCCACAGGGAGTAACCATCACTGTAGGCAAAGACAATGTGATTAGCGTTAAAGGACCTAAAGGTGAATTGAAAGAAGCGATTGATCGTGATATCACGGTAGAAGTGAAAGATGGCGAAGTTACCTTTGCCCGTCCGACAGATCAGGGACGTCATCGTGCCTTGCATGGTCTGTATCGTGCACTGGTTAGCAATATGGTGAAAGGTGTTACAGATGGCTATACTCGTCAGCTGGAGTTGGTAGGGGTAGGTTATAAAGCAGCCAACCAGGGTAATGTACTGGATCTGGCACTTGGCTAGTCGCACAACATCCTCTTTGAAGTTCCCAAAGAACTGAAGGTAGCAACTGCACAGGAAAAAGGTCAAAACCCGATCATTACTTTAGAAGGGATTGACAAGCAATTACTCGGACAGGTGTCTGCCAAACTGCGCAGCCTGCGTAAGCCTGAGCCTTACAAAGGGAAAGGGGTTAAGTATGTGGGTGAATTCATCCGTCGTAAAG
>JBKDRQ010000088.1:0-3475 GCA_046341135.1 Bacteroidota bacterium | reverse complement strand
GTGCTAGATGCAAATGCTATTGCTAGTCAATGATGTTGAGTTTTAAATTTATAAATATGCGTTTACGTTCATTATTGCTTTTTATCTTATCGATTGTAAGTGCTTCCCTTTCTCTTTTTGGGCAAACTGATTCTTTGAACGAGGAGGAGCTTATAGATTATAATAGCTTTTCAGATGCTGCCGGTGTGCGCAGATATGCTACGCAGAAAGTGATCAATCAATCTCCAACAAGAATTGTCAGTATCGGGTACGAACATCAAAACGGCTTTTTGATGCCGGAGGTTCCGCAGGATGGATCTGTGGCTTCAAAAGCAGATTATAATACTGATCGGGTGTCATCTATCAGGGCTCAGTTGAATTTGCCGGTGATTTCCAACGATAAGTTTATATGGCAGTTAGGAGCCAATTATTGGGGCAGTTATTTTGTTTTCAAGGATAAACCTGCCTCGAAATTTGAGACAGCTCTACAGAATTCAGGGCTGCATAGTCTGGGTCTTCAAAGTACTATTTTTAAACCACTGGATGAAAAGCATTGGTTAGTTTTTCAGATATTGGGAGACTTTAATAGCTCTTTTGGCAGTTTTTCAACAATGCTTTCAAATTCATTGACAATCAGCGGCACGGCTATTTATGGATGGAAATTCTCTGAGAAAAATATGTTTGGATTCGGACTTGCCAGAACTTATCGGGCAGGTGCTGTTTTACATGTTCCTGTATTATTCTGGAATAAAACTTTCAATGATCGCTATGGCATGGAGCTGCTGTTGCCCGCAAGGGGATTTGTCAGAAGAAATTTTTCCACCACCAGCATGCTTCAGCTGGGATATGAGATTGAGGGGAATCAGTTTTTTATGCCTGGTGCAGCCGGATCAGGAGATATTTTTCTGCAACGAGGTGAACTGAAGCCAAGACTCATGTGGGATAAGCAGATCAACGGTTTTTTGTGGTTGAATCTGCAGGCAGGGATGAGGCTCAACTGGCGCTTCGATGTGATGAGCAAAGCGAATAGCCGGGAAGGTAAAGACAGGTTGTATGAGGGTAAACTAACGAATCCCTTATATATCGCGATCAGTTTGAATTTCGTTAGTCCATAAAATCGCAATTTTATCGTCACTTTTAAGTCAAAACTCAAAAGGCAAAACCCAAACTACGACAACAACGATAACGATGAGAACAATGACAACCATATTTGGTTTTGACCTTTGACCTTTGAGTTTATTATGCTATTACTTCGCTACCTGCCTTGTCCAGGTGTCTGTTCTTCCAATTAATGAGATGCCGATGTATCCGCGCACATCCAGAGTATTGTCGTTTTTCATTTTAATGATACAGTCGTAAATGTTACCTGTCTTGGGATCATATATCTTGCCATCGTCCCATGCATTTTCGCCTTTGTAAACAAATCCCCAGGTGTTGATAATGCCAATAACCGCACGAGATCGTAAGGATTCTTCAGGATTATTTTTGTCTAATTTTGGTTTGCCTGTTTCCGGATCAATGGTTTCTTTTAGCCAAACGATTTTCCCTTGATAATTTTCGCCGGTTTTATAAATTTTAATCATACCTGTGCCTTCTCCGTTTTTCCAGACACCAATTATTTTGTCTGCGTCTCCTTGTGCGAAGGATATGAATGATAAGAAAACGGCAACGAATAGAAGCAACGATTTTTTAAATACGATATTCATGGGGAGGTATTTTTTTCAATTTAGAATATTTTTTTCAAAGATAATTTTTGCTGGCAGAAATATGTGATCATAAATTGTTAATCTGAGTAACACGCAGGCACAGGTCGGGAGACCTGCGCCAGTAAGATATAAGCTTGACGACGATAACTCGACAACAGTCCGCCCGGCTGTTCATATAGTAACGGGCGGGACGGACAACCTGACAATATCCGCTCAGCTTAACGGGCAGAGTTAAATCTGTTTTACCCTTAATGATCGTTCGTTTAAAATTGTTAAAAAAATTTTGTCATTCCGGATGAATGAAACAAATTTGCTTAAATGGCAAACAATTCAAATATTCAACAATGGTGGTGGCTTACAAACCCTCGGGGGCTGTAATGTTATTCCATTAATAATATTCACACTTGCCCCGTTCATCGGGGCATTTTGTTTTAATAAGGCATATGCAGAAAATTAACTTTACAACCCAATGCAGAAAATTACTGGCAGATATATACACGCCGGTAGGGATTTACCTGCGTTTGCGTGATCGGTTCAGGGATACTTTGTTGCTGGAAAGCACGGATTTGCATTCAGCGGAGAATAGTTGGAGTTTTATATGCGTGAATGCGATTGCCGGAATCGAAATTTTGAATCACCATACGATTGAAACAAAAATTCCGGGAGCTGTTCCTGAAAAAATACAAATAGAGGATAAAAAGAAAGTAGTTGATACTATATGGAAATTCATGCAACAGTTTAAAGGAGAGTCTGTGTTGCCTGAAGATGCATCTATGAAAAAAGCCTTTCGTTATGCGCAGGGTTTTTATGGCTATACGGCTTATGATGCGATTGGATTGCTTGAAGATATTCATCTGGAAGAAAGATCTCCGTTGCCGGTCGGACTGATTCGTTATCGTTTTTATCAGTACGTTATTGCTATCCATCCTTTCAAAGATCAGTTGTATATCTGCGAGAATCAGATAGCGGGCGTGCCGTCGGAAATAGATTTGCTGGAGCAATTGATTCGTCATAAAGACGTACCCGAATATCCTTTTTCATTGATTGGAGACCAGGGTTCGAATATGACGGATGATGATTATCGGGAGATGGTGCGTAAGGGTATTGCCAGCTGTAAGAGAGGTGATGTGTTTCAGATTGTATTAAGCAGGAGATTCAATCAGCAGTTTAATGGCGATGAGTTTAATGTTTATCGTGCTTTGCGCAGTATCAATCCGTCGCCTTATCTGTTTTATTTTGATTATGGAGATTATAAAATCATGGGATCTTCACCGGAGTCGCAACTGCTGATTGTTAAAGGCGAAGCGATTGTGCATCCGATTGCCGGTACGTTTAAGCGTACGGGGGATGAGACCGCCGACCGGAGGGAGGCGGAACGATTATTGAAAGATGCCAAAGAAAATGCAGAACATGTGATGCTGGTTGACCTGGCGCGAAATGATCTTAGCAGGGTTTGTAATGAAGTAGAAGTAACCAGCTACCGGCAGATACAATATTTCAGTCACGTGATTCACCTGGTAAGCGAAGTGCGTGGTAAAGTGAAAGAAGAAGTGCATCCGTTTCAACTACTCGCCAAGACCTTTCCTGCAGGTACGTTGAGCGGAGCTCCGAAAATAAAAGCCATGCAAATCATCAATAAAAATGAGCCGGTGTCGCGCGGATTTTACGGTGGTGCTATCGGTTTTGTTGGATTAGATGGGAGCTTCAATCATGCCATTATGATCCGCAGTTTTTTGAGTATGAAGAATGAACTCATCTCACAGGCAGGAGCCGGTGTCGTGATTTCCAGT
>JBKDRQ010000087.1:0-9967 GCA_046341135.1 Bacteroidota bacterium | reverse complement strand
AATTAAGACCGTTTAGCTTTGTAAATTATTGATAACCACATTTTTGCCATACTTTCACTTCGCAATAATAACGGATTAATACCTTATTTTCGTAATATCTGAGAATTTCTGTTATTAATTCAAACTTTTTTTTTAAGTGATTGTAGTACATATATTATGAACAAGTTTACCATCAAGGATTTAGAAAACCTGAGCGGCATTAAAGCTCATACTATCAGAATTTGGGAACAAAGTTATAATTTTCTAAAGCCTCAGAGAACAGCTACCAATATCCTGTATTACAGCTATCAGGAACTCAAAATGCTGTTGAATATTTCTCTGCTGAATAAATACGGGTACAAAATTTCGCATATCAACAGAATGTCCTCTGATGAGTTGCGCAATAAACTTACGGCATTATCAGGTAGTCAGGCACAACAAGAAAGAATTGTGAATGACCTGATTCAGTATATGATCGATTTAAATATCGATGAATTTGAAAATTTACTGGATCAGCATATTGAAAGCCGCGGAATAGAAAAGACCATTAATTATATCATATTTCCTTTTCTGGACAGAATCGGAATTTTGTGGCTGACTGATCATATTAATCCTGGTCAGGAACACCTTATTACTAATGTCATTCGTCAAAAGATAATCGTAGGTATTGAAAATACTTCTACTCCATTTGATCTCAAGACAACCATCCTCCTGTTCATGCCGGAAAATGAGCATCATGAGCTGGGTTTATTGTATTTGCAGTATTTGCTAAAAAGCAGAGGAGTGAAAACCATTTATCTCGGGGCAAACGTACCTATATCTGATCTGGAATATGTTATTCAGCTTAAAAAGCCGGATTATATCTATACCCATCTTACAACGGTAATGAAAGAGTTTAATTTTGAGAAGTTTTTGAATCACATAAAAATAAAGCTGGCAGGAAATAAGGTTATGATTTCAGGCCTGGTTACTCAAACATATCAAAAGCTCCCTCCCTCCGAGAATATATATTTCCTTAAGTCATTGCAGGAAGTACATGATTTCATAGGAACCTTAAAATAGGCTTTACCAGACAACCGATTATGTGTATCCCCGAATTTTCGGGGTTTTTTAATTTAAGGCAAAGTTCAAAAGTCAAAACCAGTAGGTTGCGGCCTGTGTGTCGCACCCCGATATTATTGCTCGGCAGCCTGTTTTACTTTTTTAGCAAAAAATTAAACATTTTAATTTTTTGTTTCAATTTTCCTGTTTAGATTTGGGAAATAATTAATTAAACATTTTGCCATGTCTACAGTAGAGTTTAACCAGATGTTGGTAAGTAATACAGATTTCCTTCGTCCATTTGCTTTTACCCTCACAAGAGATAATGAAACGGCAAAGGATTTGCTTCAGGAAACCATTTACAGGGCTATCGCCAACAGAGATAAATACAATGTCGGCACCAATATTAAAGCATGGTTGTATACCATCATGCGTAATATTTTTATTAACCAATATCGCAGAAAGGTTAAACAAAATACTATCTTCGATGCAACGCCCAATGAATATTTTATAGATTATCATCAGGGAGCAGTAAGCAATGCAGCAGAGGGTAAATTAAAATTGAAAGAAATTCAAAACGCATTACATCAGCTCCCCGACATTTTCAAGCATCCTTTTATGCTTTATTTTGAAGGGTATAAGTATCATGAAATTGCTGAAATGTTGAACGAGCCACTGGGTACTATAAAAAGCAGAATACATTTTGCCCGCAAACTGCTGAAAGAACAAATCTCCAGAAATTAAAAAATTATATAACTGCCATTGAGAACAGCGATTGTAATAGGAAGCGGATTTTCGGGAATGGCAACAGCCTCTTTCCTGGCTAAGGATGGCTGGAAAGTAACTGTATTGGAAAAGCATGATCAGCCCGGAGGTAGAGCACGTAAAATGGAGGTGGAAGGGTTTACCTTCGACATGGGACCCAGTTGGTATTGGATGCCGGATGTATTTGAAAGATATTTCAATCAGTTTGGGAAAAAAGTTTCAGACTATTATGAATTAAAACGTCTCGATCCATCCTACAGAGTTTATTATAGAGATACACTACTAGATGTGCCTGCCGACTTCAATGCATTAAAGCAATTATTTGAAAGTATTGAAAAAGGAAGTGGCGTTCAGTTGGAAAAATTTATGGACGAGGCAGCTTACAAGTATAAAGTAGGTATTGATAAGTTAGTCTTCAAACCCGGACGATCCGTTACTGAATTCATTGATCCAGATTTATTGTCAGGTATTTTCAAACTGGATGTATTTACGTCAATCAGCAATCACGTAAAGAAACACTTTAAAAATCCACTGCTTCGCGAGCTGATGGAGTTCCCCGTACTCTTTCTCGGTGCACTTCCTCAAAAAACGCCTGCGCTGTATAGTTTAATGAATTATGCAGATGTCAAATTAGGCACCTGGTATCCCAAAGGAGGCATGTATAAAATTGTAGAGGGTATGTATCAGCTGGCCTGCGAATTGGGTGTGGAATTTCGCTTTAATGCACCGGTACATGAACTGTTGGTAAAGAATAACCATATCAGCGGCGTTAAAACAAATCAGGAGGTATTTACGGCTGACGTAATTGTTAGCGGTGCCGACTATCATCATACAGAAATGGATTTGCTACCGCATGCCAGTCGCTCTTATTCTGAAACCTATTGGCAGGAGCGGGTGATGGCACCTTCATGTCTGTTGTATTATGTAGGCTTGAATAAAAAATTGAAAGATATCACGCATCATACTTTATTTTTTGACAGTGATTTTTCCCGTCATGGTCATGAAATATATACTGAACCTCAATGGCCATCAGATCCATTGTTTTACGTGAGTGCTACTACCGTAACAGATCTTTCAGGTGCACCTGCCGGCAATGAAAATCTTTTCTTTTTAATACCGATTGCTGCCGGTTTGCATCAGGATACCGAGGAATTGCGCGAACAATATTTCAATCGCATTATTGACAGGTATGAACAAAGAATCGGTGAGTCCATCAGGCCTCATATTATTTATAAAAAATCTTATTCGGTAAGTGATTTTCGCAAGGACTACCATGCTTTCAAAGGGAATGCTTATGGTTTGGCCAATACATTATTGCAGACGGCCATTCTGAAACCTTCTTGCAAAAGCAAAAAAATTCGTAACTTATACTTCACAGGACAGCTGACAGTACCCGGACCGGGTGTGCCGCCAAGCTTAATCAGCGGTGAGGTAGTAGCGAAGGAAGTCGGAAAAGCATTTGCCAATCAGCCATAAAAAACGATTGATTATGATGCATCTTTTTCATGAAGTCAGCCAGCGCTGCAGCCGCACAACAACGGAAAAATACAGTACGTCTTTTTCTTCTGCTATCAGATTATTGCACGCCGATTTGCGACAGCCTATCTACAATATTTATGGTTTTGTGCGTTTTGCAGACGAGATTGTCGATACGTTTCATGCACATGATAAGCAAAGGCTGCTCGCCAATTTTAAGCAAGACACATACGATGCGATAAAAGATGGTATCAGTTTAAATCCTATTCTTCATAGTTTTCAGCTTACGGTTAATAAGTATAAAATTGATCCTGATTTAATTGAAGCTTTCTTCAAGAGTATGGAGATGGATCTGGATAAAAACATATATAATCAGGATGGCTATCAGGAATATATTTATGGCAGCGCAGAAGTAGTTGGGCTGATGTGCTTATATATTTTCTTAGAAGGAGATGCAGAAGCATATAAAAAGTTCAAACCTGCTGCACAATCACTGGGTGCTGCCTTTCAGAAAGTTAATTTTTTAAGGGACATGAAAGCAGATCATGTACAGCTGAACAGAACGTATTTCCCTGGCTTGGATTTTCAAAGCTTTAGTGATCGTCAGAAGCGGGAGATCGAGAAAGATATTCAAAGAGATTTTGATCATGCCTATCAGGGAATCATTCGCCTGCCTGCAAAAGCGAAGTTTGGAGTTTATGTAGCCTACAAATATTATATTTCACTGTTCAGACGGATAAAGCAGATGCAGCCCGCGCGCATTATGAATGAGCGCGTGCGAATCCCAAATTACGGCAAGATGATGATCCTGTTGCGCGCGGGCGTCAGAAATCAATTAAATTTGATGTAATATCATTTCATGTTGCAGGAAGTTATTTTAGTAAACGAACTCGACGAACCAATAGGGGTGATGGAAAAAATGGCTGCTCATCAGCAGGCTTTACTCCATCGCGCCTTTAGTGTTTTTATTTTCAATCATAGAGGTCAGATGCTCTTGCAACAACGCGCGCTCAGTAAATATCATAGCCCCGGCTTATGGACCAATGCCTGTTGCAGTCACCCCAATCCAGGTGAATCTACTGAGTCTGCCGCATTAAGACGCTTGCAGGAAGAGCTGGGTTTTATTACTCCTGTTAAAAAAGCTTTCCATTTTACATATAAAGCACCTTTCGATAATGGGTTGACAGAATTTGAATTTGATCATGTATTTATAGGTTCGCATGAAGGTAATATTGAAGCCAATCCGGAAGAAGTAGCGGCATTTAAATTTGTTGATGTTGCTGCTATCGAAGAAGATATTAACAATAATCCTGCCTCCTATACAGCCTGGTTTTTGATTGCTTTTCCATTACTCAGGGATTGGATGCAGCAACATAATTTTTCGAATGCATAATCCAGAAGCAATTATTGTTGGCAGTGGAGTAGCGGGAATGGCAAGTGCCATTCGATTGGCTACTCAGGGATACTCAGTTAAAGTTTTTGAAAAAAATGATTATCCAGGTGGAAAGCTCTCCTTTATAGAAAAAGACGGATATCGTTTTGATGCAGGCCCTTCCTTATTTACCAAACCTCACTATCTGGAGGAGTTATTTCATGATGCCGGCGAATCTTTAGAGGATTATTTCAGCTACTCCTCTGTGCCGTTATCCTGTCGTTATTTTTTTGAAAATGATACAATTGTTAATGCCTGGACGGATGTTGATTTATATGAAGAGGAATTATTTCAGAAATTAGGAGAGCCTAAAGGTGCATTAAAAGCATATCTTGATAAGAGTGCCGCATTATATGAGGGCGTTGGAAATATCTTCTTAAATCATTCTTTGCATCAAATCTCTACCTGGCTGCAGACGAGGGTACTGAAAGTGATGAAACAGGTTAACCTCAATCATCTCTTTGGGAGTTTGCATCGTTATAATCAAAAGAAATTTATATCAGAAGAAGCCGTGCAGATTTTTAATCGTTATGCTACTTACAATGGCAGTAATCCGTATCAAACACCGGCAATGATGAGTATGATTCCTCATCTCGAATTAAATGAAGGGACTTATTATCCGGCCGGGGGGATGATCAGTATTACGAATGCACTTTACAGGCTCGCTGAAAAAAAAGGTGTTCGTTTCTTTTTTAATCATAGTGTAGAGTCTATTGTGAAAGAAACAAACAGGGTAAGCGGTATTATAAGTAAGGGAGTAAAGTATGATGCTGATATTGTCGTAAGTAACGCAGATGTTTATTTTACCTATCAGCAACTATTAAATATGCCTTCTAAGGCTAAAAACATTCTGAAACAGGAGCGTAGTTGCAGTGGTGTAATTTTTTACTGGGGCATCCGCGAATCTTTTCCTGACCTGCATTTACACAATATCTTCTTTTCCGATTCTTACAAAGATGAATTTCATCATGTATTTAAAAAGAAAGTTTTGTTCAGTGACCCAACCGTGTATGTGAATATCACATCCAAGATGGATAAAGCCCATGCGCCGGAAGGTAAAGAAAACTGGTTTGTGCTGATCAATGCGCCTTCCAATAACGAATACGACTGGGATGAGGGTATTCGTCAATTAAGAGATGCGGTTATTCGTAAACTATCTCGCATACTTAATAAAGATATTGGCGCACTCATTGAGACGGAGATGTTGTTGGATCCCAACAGTATTGAAATTAAAACAGGATCTTATATGGGTTCGCTCTATGGAACCAGCAGCAATAGTCCATTTGCTGCTTTTTTACGTCATCCTAATTTTAGCAGACAATTCAGTAATTTATATTTCTGCGGAGGGAGTGTGCATCCGGGGGGAGGCATACCTTTATGCTTTAAAAGTGCTGAGATCGTAGCTAAAAAAGTTGCGCAAGATTTTAATAATAAAAATTGACATTATAGATCATCTTATTATTTTTAGGATAATACTTATAATCAATGAGCTTATTATACTGGGATCAAAAGAAAAAAATTAAATGGGCGACCGCGATAGCTGTAGTCTTTCATCTGGTGGGCTTTGCTGGAATGATGTGGATTGATCTGCCGGGATTTGCGGCAATGACCCCGGCTAATCTGATCTTATCCTTAGTCCTTATTTATTGGACACATGAAAATCCTGATTATACTTTCTTATTTTTTTTCTTTCTTGCTTTTACAGCCGGAATGTTTGCGGAATATCTGGGAGTGAATAAGCAGCTCATATTCGGGCATTATCAATATGAGGATGTATTGGGTCCCAAATTGGGCGGCGTTCCTTGGATGATTGGTGTCAATTGGTTTATGGTAATTTATAGTTGCGGCATAACCGTTCAGACATTATGGAATCTCGCAAGAAAAAATAATAACACGAACAGAAATGAGGTCGAGTTGCTTGTTGTGATTTTAATGGGCGCGTTACTGGCGATGCTGTTTTACTGGCTTATGGAGCCTGTTGCCATAAAATTAAGATATTGGACCTGGCTTGCAGAGGAAGGTATACCCTCTAAAAATTATTGGGATTGGTTTTTTGTAAGTGCATTTTTGATGATGGCATTTAAGTCGATGGGCTTTTCTAAAAAGAACCAATTCGCATTACATTTGTTACTTATACAAATTCTTTTTTTCCTTTTACTTCGAATTTTTCTACAATGATCATATACGTTCTTTTAGCCCTGGCTGTTTTTCTTGTGATGGAAGGTATTACCTGGCTTACGCATAAGTACGTAATGCATGGATTTTTATGGTATCTGCACGAAGATCATCATCAGCCGCGCGGGCATCTTTTTGAAAAAAATGATGCTTTCTTTTTAATTTTTGCGATACCCAGCTGGCTATGTATCATGCTAGGCCTTATGTATAGTGTATATTGGGTAGTGAGTATTGGTGCCGGTATCGCCATGTACGGACTTGCCTATTTTATTGTGCATGATGTAATCATCCACCAGCGGTTTAAACTATTCAGCAGGTGGAATAATACCTACGTTCGTGCCATCAGATGGGCACATAAAATGCATCACAAGCATATCAATAAAGAAGACGGAGAAAGTTTTGGTATGCTGCTGGTTCATAAAAAATACTGGGAAAAGGTGAAAAAAGAAAAACAACTCAACCCAAACATAAAATAGCTACTTGAACACGCATTATACTTATTTGCTCATTCATTTATTGTCTCTTGCAGGACCTCTTGCGCTTAGTTTTGATAAAAAGGTTCATTTCTATAAAAAATGGAAATTTATTTTTCCGGCTATGGTATTCCCTGGTGTTTTTTTTCTGATTTGGGATGAGTTTTTTACCCGTTCCGGTGTGTGGCGTTTTAGCAGTGAGCATACGGTTGGGATTAGAATAGGCAATCTCCCCATAGAGGAAGTTCTTTTTTTTATTACTGTCCCTTATTGCTGTATGTTTATTTATGAGTGTGTACGCTGCTATTTTCCAAAATTGTCGAATCATGGTTGGGCTGACAGATTACTATGGATTGTTGCATTGATACTTTTTGTGCTTGGAATTTTCCATGCTGATAAAGCATACACCGCTTATACTTTTATTTTGAATGCTTTGTTTATAGGGGTTATTTTTATTTTCAAAAAAACATTCAGAGGGTTTGATGCAGCATCTTTTATTATATCTTACCTTATTATCATCATACCGTTTCTCATTGTCAATGGTTTTTTGACTGCCATTCCGCTTGTAATTTATAATGATGCAGAAAATTTAGGTATTCGTATTTTTTCTTTTATGCCCCATCCTTTTAATAATATTCCTTTTGAGGATATTTTTTATGGCATGCTACTGATCATTATGAACGTAGCTTTCTATGAGAAGTTTAAATTCGGAAGAGATAATTAAAAGCCCCTCGAAGCAGGGCAACCCACTTTTTTGTTTTTCTTAAAACTTGCCATACCGGAAGTTCTTGCATACCAGTCGACGAAAGGTCTCAAAGTGACAGTAAGCTGTACAAAATAATAAGCATCTTTATTATCAGGATTTCCTCTTCTGGTGTCGGCAACCGGATAGGTTCCTGTTCCGCGGTAAGCAAGATCAACAGCCTGCTGCCCCCGGTTAGCACGCAGTACGTTTTCATCAATGTATCCTTTGCTTACATCATCCAGATAATCGGTAAAAGTTGCCCTGTACCCAAACTCTAAACCTATGCGTAAATCTTCAGTAACGGCGTATTCAGCCCCAAAACCTAATGGGATCATAAATTGCCATAGATTGTAGGGTGTTCTGCCGTTGGCAAATCCTTGCCCCTCTGTGCTGAGTCCTCTCAGAAATACTTTGTCTCCTGCATTTGTTTGAGTTGCGGGATTAAAATTAAAATATCCTACGCCGGCAAACAGATAGGGTGTCCACCATTTATTATTCAGGCTAAAAATATTATACTGAGCCCCTAATTCAAATTCCAGAATTCTGCTATGAAAGTCAAGGTTGCGCTGTCTTAATTGAGCACTTTTATTATTTCTGTCGGAGCCCATTAATGTGCTGATGGTAAAAAAGCCTCTTGCGGTTACATGTTCACTGATGTCGTACCGAAGTCCGATACTGCCAGTAAGTTTAGCCTGAGAAAGCAAGAGTCGGCTGTCCTGCAGATCACCCTGATAGTTAGAAAAACCTACCCTACCCGATACGTGCCAGTTTTGTGATAAAGTATTGATGGGGTTGGCGAAAAATATTAATACGAACAGAATATGGGAATGTAGAATGGTTTTTTGTGTAGACATATTGCAAAAAAACAAAATATATGAATACTAAACTAAATTAGTCTATGTATCTATAAAAACGGAATTTTGCAACATGTTCAAAGGCAGAGAATTGCTCATTGCAACGCGGCATGGTAAAGAGCAGGTTATTAGGCCTATCCTCGAAAATAGTCTGGGTGTTCATAGTATTGTTTCTTCAGATTTTGATACTGATTTATTTGGAACCTTTACAGGAGAAGTGAGTAGAGCTGATAGCCCGGTAGACACGCTTCGTAAAAAATGTTTATATGGAATGGAGCAGACGGGTGCTGATCTTGCTGTTGCGAGTGAAGGTTCTTTCGGCCCCCATCCTCATCTTTATATGCTTACGGCAGACGAGGAATGGATTATACTTATAGACAAAAAAAATGATCTTGAAATTATTGCGAGAGAAATAAGTACTGATACTAATTTCAATGGTCAATATGTTGACAGTTTCACAAGTTTATTGAGTTTTGCGGAGTCGGCTTCATTTCCTTCTCATGGATTGATTTTAAGAGATCAAAAGGAGGGTGTAAAAGAAATAGTTAAAGGTATTTGTGACACCGCTGTGCTGTCTTATCATTTTGAACACATGCATCGTTTGTATCAAAAAGTTTATGTAGAGACGGATATGCGGGCCATGCACAATCCGAAGCGTATGCAGGTAATAGAGAAGGTTACTTATAAATTAGTAGAGAAGATTCATCGTTGCTGTCCGGCTTGCAGTATACCCGGTTTTGATGTTGGAGAAGTGATACGAGGCCTTCCTTGCAGTAATTGTACTTCACCAACCAGATCGGTGAAGACTTTGGTTTATACTTGCAAGAAATGCGCCCATCAGGAATTTGTTCATCATCCTGACGATAAGGAAAGAGAAGATCCTATGTATTGCGATTATTGTAATCCATAAGGTATAATTAATAAACTTATAATTGATATTTATGATTTTTGACATTCTCATATCGAATCTTATAAACAAAACACTTCTTTTTTTTATCCTGGTAATTTTTGGTGTATTTTTTTTTTG